>DASRJB010000900.1:0-7904 GCA_035649715.1 Pirellulaceae bacterium | reverse complement strand
TCCCCTTCGGTCGGCTCGGTCTTCGGGGTACTGCCAACCGGGTTGTTCTTCTTCGGCGCATCCGGCTCGTCGTCTTCAAACGCGACCAAACGCACCTTGGCGGGCTGTGCCTCGCCGCTCGAAGGCAAGCGGGACGGCTTCATGGCCGCAGGCGGCGCCGGGGCCGGCTCGGCACTCGAGTTGGCCGGCATTGCGTCGCCCGCCGCCGGGCGGGTCGTGTCGTGGAGCCACTTGCTCACCGCGACCAGCCCGCCAAACAAGAGGCAAAAGGAAAGAAGCGTGCGAATCATCAGCGCTTTCCTGGTCGGCTGCTGGTCCGGGGGGGGGGTCCGCAGCCAAAGAGGCATCCGGGTAGAAACGATCTGCGCCAACGAAGCGGACAGCCGCCAACTGCCAGCTAGCCCGCGCCAGCGCGCACGCCGCCGCCCAAGGGAGGTTTTTGCGTGGTAGCAGTGATATCGGATTGCCAGCGTCTGGAGTGTCGCGACGTTGGAAAAGGTCGCTCCGCGCCGGACAGGAAAGCTCTCCGGCATTGCCGGCTCTCGCGAATGGGGGCGGGTCTGCGGGCCTGCGGCAATACTGCTAAAGATGTGGTGTCCCCTGTGTTACGCTCGCCGATCCCTGTTACCTTGATCCCCCATGCAGCGTTTCATCGAACTGCTCATTGCCGCCCGCTGGCCGCTGCTCCTCGTGGCGAGCGTGCTAGCGGCAGTGGCGTTTGGTCCTTCCAATCAGGTGCAGTTCGACCGCAGCATCGAGAAGATGTTCGCGCCGGACGACCCGCTCTTGCCGCCCTACCAGCGGCTGAAGGACCGCTTTGGCGGCAACGAGATCGTCGTGGCTGTCTATCGCGACGAGCAACTTCTGGCCGGCGAAGGCCAAGGCATCGAGCGGTTGGCGAGCATCAGCCAGCGAATGAAGACGGTACCCGGCGTCAAGGACGTGCTCAGCCTCGCCGAAGTGAACGGCCTGTTGGAGCAATTGCAGGGCGGCAAGATCGGCCGCGGCTTCAGGCGCTTCTTTCCGGGACGGCCCGACGAATGGAAGGGGCCGCCCATTCTCAACCCCAAAAGCCCGCTGGCCGAGCGCTTTCGCGAGCTGTTCAGCGGCTACACGCATTCGGCGGACGGCAAGATCGCCGCAGTCGTGTGCATGCTCGACCCGGTAAGACCCGCAGCCGCCGCCGGCGACGAAGACCCGCGGGCCGCGACGATCGAGGCGCTGGAGGCAATCATCACCGACTTGCCCGCAGGCCTGACGCCCGGCGTGCTGGCAGGCGAACCGGTCATGGTCAGCGACGGCTTCGCCCTGCTCGAAAAGGACGGCCGTAAGCTGGGCACCTGGACGACGCTGCTGCTAGGGCTGACGATCCTGGTGCTCTTTCGGCACCTGCGGTGGCTGATGATTCCGATCGTCGTCGTGCAATGGACGCTGATCGTTACGCGGGCGGCGCTCGTCGTCAGCGGCCTGCAGCTCTCGATGGTCAGCTCGATGTTGACCGCCATTGTCACGGTGGTCGGCGTGGCCGGCGTGATGCACCTGATCGTCGAAGTCCGCGAGCTGCGGACGCAAGGTCTGACTCAGCGAGCGGCCATGCTCAAGGCGGGAGTGCTCCTGGCCGGACCGATCTTCGCCGCCGTGCTGACCGACGTCTCCGGGTTCGGCTCGCTGTGGTGGGCGTCGGTCAAGCCCGTTAGCGATTTCGGCACGATGATGGTCGTCGGCTCGTTCCTCGTGCTGCCCGCGATGTGCCTGATGTTTCCGGCCCTCGCGCTGGCCTTTGCCCGCGACGGCAAGAAGGAACATGGCTGGGGGGAAGTGCAGCTCGGCCAGTGGCTGATGCGCTCGGTCGATGCCGTGCAAGCCCGGCCAAAGACCGTGGCCTTCGTGACCGCGTTCATCGCGCTGGTCGCATCCCTGGGCGCAGTGCGCTTAGAAGTCGAAACCGACTTCACGCACAATTTCCGCCGCGGCAGCCGGATCGTGAAGGCCTACGACTTCGTCGAGACGAATCTGGGCGGCGCGGGCGTCTGGGATGTAGTGATCCCCGCCCCGCCTGCGCTGGAGCGAGACTATCTGTCCCGGGTCCGGAAGCTGGAAGAACGCCTGCGGGCCATCCAGTCGCCGGCCGGCCCGCCTGGGCCGGCACTAAGCAAGGTCATCAGCATCGTTGACGCCATCGACGCGATCGAGGCCGACCGGGCGCTGGCGATGCTGTCGCCGGAGCTCCGCTATCAGGGCATGGCCGCCGCGATGCCGACTTTCGCCGCCGCACTCCTGGCACAAAAGCTCGACGAGAACGGCCAGGCGCGGCTGCGGATCATGCTGCGGGCCCCCGAGCGGCAACCGGCGGAGCAAAAGCGGTGGCTGATCAACGAGGTCACCCGTGTGGCCCGCGAGGAGTTTCCACTGGCCGACGACTCGCCGGGCGCGGAAGTGACGGGCTTCTTCGTCCTGCTCACGAATCTGATCGAGAGCATGCTCCGCGATCAATGGGTGACGTTCGGGGTCTCGTCGCTGGCGATCATCATCATGGTCATCATCGGCTACCGCAGCTGGAAATACGCTCTGATCGCGATGATACCCAACGCCGTCCCGATTTATGTCGTGATGGGCCTTTTGGGCTGGGTGGGTCTGAAGATGAATATGGGGGCGGCGATGATCGCCGCGGTCTCGATGGGCATGTCGGTGGACAGCTCGATCCACTACTTCTCGTCGTTCCGCCACTTCCGCCGCGAGGGCAAGAGCGTCCACGAGGCGCTCACGCTTTGCCAGCAGAGCGTCGGACTGGCGATGATCTTCTCCACGATCGCCCTGATCGTCGGCTTCGGCGTGCTAATCACCAGCGACTTCGTGCCCACGATCTATTTCGGCGCGCTGATGTGCCTGGCCATGTTCGGCGGGGCACTCGGCAACCTGATCGTCCTGCCGCTGCTCTTGGCATGGACCGAGAAGGACGCTAAAGGCCCGCAAACACAAACGGCTCCTGCGGCAGCCGAGTCAAACTGAAACTCGGCAGCAAGTCTCGGGCTGGAATGCTTTCCGGCCGGTCGATGAGGCCGCAGGAGTGAGCCAGCATGCCGACTAGCCTCTCCGGGGCGACGCCCGCGGCGCGGAGCGTGGCCAGCCGCGTGTCGCCGTGGCGCTTGGCCAGTCGGCGGCCGTCCGGACCAACTACCAAAGGCACGTGGGCGAATTGCGGCGGAGTCCAGTCGAAGAAGTCGTACAGCTCAAGCTGGCGGAAGGCGCTGGGCAACAGATCGTCGCCGCGGAGGACCTCGGTGATACCCATCGCGTGGTCATCGACCACCACGGCCAGCTGATACGCGGGCGTGCCGTCGGCTTTGGCGATCACGAAGTCGCCCAGCTCGGCGGCGACGTTGCACGATTGAAATCCAGCCGCCAGATCAACAAAATGACGCGCGGCATCGGTCGTTCGCAATCGCCACGCGAAATCAGGAAGTCCCTCGCCTGCGTTTTGGGTTAGTGTTGCGGCATCGGCAACGGTGCGGAATGCGCAGGTTCCCGGATAGAACGGCCCTTCCTGCCCGGCGTGCGGCGCGCTGGCCGCAGCGGCCACATCGGACCGCGTGCAGGTGCAGGGATAGACCCGCTCGGCGGCTTGCAGTTTCTCTAGCGCCTCCTGATAGAGCGACAGCCGCTGAGTTTGCAAATAGGGCGCATGCGGCCCGCCGATGTCCGGTCCTTCGTCCCAATCGAGTCCCAGCCACTTCAAATCCGCCAGGGCCTGCTCCGCCGCTCCGCGCTTGACCCGCGGCGAGTCGATATCCTCCATCCGCAGAATCACCCGCCCGCCCCGCGAGCGGATCGACAACCACGCCAACAAATACGTCCGCGCATTGCCCACATGCTGCGCCCCTGTCGGCGACGGAGCGAGGCGGCCGATGGGCGGAGTCACAGACATTTCAAAACAGCCGGTTGTAGCCGTTAAGGGCGGCGACGCGGTAGGCTTCGGCCATGGTCGGATAGTTGAAGGTCGTGTTGATGAAATACATCAGCGTATTGTTCGGCGGCGGCTGGGCGAGGATCGCCTGGCCGATGTGGATGATCTCGCTGGCGTTAGCGCCGAAGCAGTGGACGCCGAGGACGGCCCGCGACTCGCGGTGGAAGAGGATCTTGAGCATCCCGACGGTCTGGCCGGTGATCTGGGCCCGGGCAAGGCTCTTGAATTGAGCGTGGCCGACTTCATAGGGCACGCCCGCGGCGGTCAGCTCCCGCTCGGTCTTGCCAACGGAGCTGATTTCGGGGCTGGTGTAAATGCCCGTCGGAATGTCGTTGGCCAGGAGCCGGGCGCAGTCGTCGCCGGCAATGTGCAGCGCGGCGGCCCGCCCCTGCACGTACGCCGCGCTGGCCAGCGAGGGGTAGCCAATCACGTCGCCCACCGCGTAGATGTGCGGCACGCTGGTAGCATAGCGATCATCGACCTTTAGCTGCCCGCGGCTGTCAGGCTGGATGCCGATCGTTTCCAGGCCCAGGTTGTCGGTGTTGCCCGTGCGGCCGTTCGCCCACAGCAGGATGTCCGTTTTGAGCTGCTTGTTGCTCTTCAGCGAGAGAATCACGCCGTCGTCGGTGCCCTCGATCTTCTCATATTGTTCGCCGTGCCGGATCAGCGCTCCCTTCTCGCGCAAGTGATAGCTCAGCGCGTCGCAAATCTCGTCGTCGAGAAACTCCAGAAGCTGCGCCCGCGTGTTGACCAGGTTCAGCTTGCAGCCCAGGTTGCGGAACATCGAGGCGTACTCGCAGCCCACGACGCCCGCCCCGTAGACAGTGATCGACCAGGGCGTGAAGCCCAGGTTGAGGATCGTATCGCTGTCGAAAATCCGCGGATGGGAAAAATCAATATCTGGCGGGCGGTACGGCCGGCTGCCGACGGCGATCACCAAGTTGTCGGCCGTGACCCGCTCCTGCGCCCCCTTGGCCTCGCCGACTTCCAGCGTGTGCGGATCGACGAAGCGGGCATGCCCCGAGTAGATCGGCACGTTGTTCCGCTCGTAGAAGCCGCGGCGCATGTCCTCCTGCTGGCGGATGACGCTCTCGGCGGTCTTGCGGAGGTCCGGAAAGCTCACGTCGGCCGAGATTCCCGCCTCGCGAAACACCCGGCTGCTGTTGATCTCCAGCATCTGGAAGATCGCAAATCGCAGGGCCTTGCTGGGGATCGTGCCCCAGTGCGTGCAGCCGCCGCCGATCTTGGCAAACCGCTCGACGACGGCCACCTTCAAGCCGTGTTTCACCGCTTGCATCGCGGCCCCTTCGCCTCCGGGGCCGGTGCCAATCACGACGACGTCGTACTGGTTCTTTGCCACGTGCCCATCATAAGGGGCCGGGGGTCGGGGGCCAGGGGTCGGGAGTCGAGGACCTACAAGTACGGCAGCATCAGACGGCAGACGCCGTCGCGGAGGCGTTGCCAGAGCGGTCGGCCATCCACGTCGGCGAGCGTGATCTCGCGGCTGGAGGCCCGCTTGGCGGCCACTAAGGCGCTCAGCTGGGCGGCAAAATCGCGGTCGTAACACTCGACATTGAACTCGAAATTCAGCCGCAGGCTGCGTGGGTCCCAGTTCGACGAGCCGATCATCGCCCAGGCCCCATCGACGATCATCAGCTTGGTGTGGTCGAAGGGCGGAGCCGTAAGCCAGACGCGGCAGCCCCGCTGCAGCACCTGCCAGAGCTGGGCCGCGCAGGCCCACTGCACCAGCCGAAGATTGTTCTTCTCCGGCAGGTAGATGTTGACGGCCACGCCCCGCATGGCGGCGACGTTGAGCGCGGTGATCAGCGGCTGCTCAGGCAGGAAATAGGGCGTGATGATATCGACCGAGCGCTGGGCGACACCGATGGCGCCGTGGATCGTCAGCAGAATCTTGTCGAAGTCGAGGTCCGGCCCGTCGGGGATGCCGCGGCAGAGCGAATGGCCGGCGGGAGCGATCGTAGGGAACCACGCGCCGCCCCCGAGGTGCTCGCCAGTGGTGAATTCCCAATCGACGGCAAAGGCGTCGCGAAGGTGAGCGACGACGGGCCCCTCGACGCGAAAATGCAGGTCCTTGACCGGGTACGGATAGCCCGGCTCGCAGAGGTGCCCCTGGCGGATGTTCATCCCTCCGGTGAAGCCGAGCTGGCCATCGACAACGAGGATCTTGCGGTGGCTGCGAAGATTGCTGTAGTGCAGCTTGCCGGGAATGAGCGTAGGCAGAAACATCGCGTAGGGGACGCCGTGCTCGCGGAGGACGCGCTTGATCGAGGGAAACGTGTACCGCGCGCCGACGGCGTCGATGAGCACGCGGACCTGCAGGTCGCGCTGCACGGCCCGGCCGAGTGCTTCGGCAAACAGCCGGCCGGCGGCGTCGTTGTCGAAGATGTAGGTCATCAGGGCGACCGAGGTCTGGGCGGAGTCGACGGCGGCGAGCATCTGGTCGTAGGCGTCGCGGCCGCTGGTCAGCGGCGTGAGGCGGTTGCCGTCCACCAGCGGCAGGTGAATCAGCTTGGAGACGTACCGACCAAGCGCGGCCAGGTGCATCGCGTCCTCGCCCAGGACGTGCAGCAGCACGTCGTCGGTGGGCGGCCGGCGGCCGGCGGAGCTTTCCGTCTGGCCGTGCCTGCGCATCAGCGTCTTGGCCTTCCGCTGGATGCGGTTGACGCCGAACATGAAGTACAGGATCGAGCCGATGATCGGCGTGAGCCAGATGATGCCGACCCAGCCGATCGCGCTGCGAGAGTCGCGCTTCGTCAGCACGACGTGCCCGGAGGCGAAGGCCATCACGACAACGTGCACCAGGCCGATCAGCCACGGATAGATCGTCGAGAAGAACCAGCCGAAGAACTCGACCATCGCCCTATCGTGGCTGCCGAGGCGGCGCCAAGCCAGAGCAAAACAGCGTCCAGCCGCCGCGGCCTACGGCAGCTTGAGGTTCAGCTCATTCGATCCGGCCACGATTTTCTGCGTGCCGCGCAGGGCGACCGGCACTTCCGACTGGCTCTCCGACTTCATCACGGGATACCAGGTCACTTTGTAATCCCCCACTTCGGCGCCGGGATACTTCTTTCCGTCGGCGGTCATCGTGGTCAGGCTAAAGGACCCGTCCGCCGATACGTCGGCCGTTGCCCGGACCGGAGTCGGCCCAATGTTGACGAACTCGATCGAGCCTTCGGTTACCGGGCGACCGGCCTTCGAGAGCAGCTTGCCGGAGACCGGATGCGTCGTCGGTGCAGGGGAAGCGCTGCCCCCGCCGCAGCCGACGAAGAACAGCATCGCGGCCGCGATCAGAAGCAACGTTCGCAACAGGTGCCCGGGCGTCATTTACAAATCGCTCGCGTTCACGCCGTCCTGGGGGTCGCAGGCAATCGCCCATTGCTTGTCGGGGATGCTCTGTGAAATGAATCGCACGCTGCCGTCCGCCAGGGAAACCAGAATCCCGGCCGGGTGCGGCGACTGGGCGCGGGTGGAGAGACAAGTATTGAACCAGTGCGGCATGACCTGAAATTTCTCGCAGTCGGGATATGCCGCCCCGCCGGCGATTGCCGGAGGATCCTTGCCCTGGTTCGCGAGGCAGAAGATCGGGCGCCAGACGCTGTTCGAATCGCTCCACAGGTTTCCGAACGTCTGGGCAGAGTTCGGCGAGCCGCCGTTGCCGCAGGTGCCGAAACGCTCGGTCATCATGATGACGTTGGACGTGCCGTCCACGAGATCGCCGAACCGCTGCGGCGTCTCGCGCCTGGCATTGGCGTTGGTTCCGCGCATGTAGCCGAAGACGTAGGCGTTGGCGGCGTAGTTGCCGATCGCCCACAGGTCGGCTCGCCCGTTCGTCGTGGCGCCCTGGCCGCCGCGCGAGCTCTGCTCGCTAGGACACAGATGAACCTTGAGCACGTGATTGAAAACCGTCTTGCCGCCGACG
>DASRJB010000899.1:0-12246 GCA_035649715.1 Pirellulaceae bacterium | reverse complement strand
TCTCCGAGCGTGCGGAGCGCCTCGGCCGGCTGCGGAAAGCCCTGGAGCACGCCGCGCATTACCTGCCCGCCCAGGGGCCGATCAAGGTCTTCATCCACCACAACACGCTGCACGCCTTCGAGGACCTGCCGTTCGACGCGGGAGTCCAAGCGGGAGCGAAGCTGTTTGGCTGCCAGCCGTACCTGGCCGAAGACCGCTATCGCGAGATGCTGGCGACAGGCCGCATTCAGCACGCGGACTTGTTCGTCGCGCTGCTCGACGTACAGGGCGAGCGGGCCGACGACCTGCTCGGCTTCATGGGGACGCGGTTTCATTTCCGTCTGGCGATGCTCCAGCACCCGCTGCGCGTCGCGCCGGCCGCCGAGCTGCGGTGGTTCGTGGCCGAGACCGACGCCCTGACGCGAATGCGGGACGACGCGCCGCCGGAGGTCCGCGAGCGGTTCCTGCGTGAAACGCGGCACTGGGTGCTGCGCGACCTGCGCGGCAAGCCGGAAGCGACGCCGACCTGCCTGCACGACGTGTTCGAGCGTTTTGGGCGGGCGACGCTCGAATCCTGGTCCGACCGCAAATGGGAGGCCTTCACGCTGCAGGCCCTGTGGCGGATCTGCCGGGCCGGCGTACACGGGCTGAAAGCTCACGCGGGACCGCCCGCCCCGGGCACGCGGCACCACGAGCTCTTGCGCGAAGCTACCGGCAGCGACTGCGACCAGTTGGTGCACGAGCTGCTGATTCCTTTTTGTTCCGCGTATCTGGACCAGGGCTATTCGCACTGGCCCTTGCCCGAGCGGGACGCGGGCCTGTTTCACTCCTTCGCGGCCGTTTATGGCCGGGAGGGCAACCTGCACCAGGCCTGGCTCGAGGATTTATCGACCGAGCTGGCGCGCATCACGCAAGCGGGAATCAGCCCAGAAGAATCGATCCTCGAATCGCTCGAGCTGCTGGGCGTGGAGCCGTCCGAGTGGGAGAGCTTTGTCACGTCCACTCTTTTGGCTCTCCGCGGCTGGGCCGGCATGATCCGCCAGGTCGAAATTCGCCGCGACAGCGTAGCCCACCCGATCCCCGAGGGCAGCCTCGGAGAACTCCTGGCCGTCCGGCTGATTCTGGACCGGCTGGCGGCGGCCTGGGTCGCCAAGGAAACTTTGGGCTACGACGGCCCGCTCGCCGACCTGCGGCGGGTGGTCCGCGCGACCGGATCGAAGCCCGGGACTTCCGGCGTCGAGCAGCGGGCGTTTCAGGTCTTTCAGCTCGCCCAGGCGCTGGGCTGGCTGCCGCAACATCTGGCGTCGCTCTCGAAGCGGGAGTGGATCGACCTCGTCCTCGAAATCGAGGATTTTCCAGCGATCAAGCGGAGGCAGGTCTGGCACGCCGCGTTCGAGCGAAGGCACCGCGTGCAAACGCTCGATGCGATTGCCCTGCACTCCCGGCGGCCGGCAGCACGCGTGCCGCAGCCGCGATTTCAGGTGATCTGTTGCCTGGACGAGCGCGAGGAGTCGTTCCGCCGGCATCTGGAAGAGGTCGCGCCCGAGGTGGAGACGTTCGGGGCGGCGGGGTTCTTCAACATCCCGATCTACTACCGCGGGGCCGCCGACGCCCACTACGTGCCGCTCTGCCCGATCGTCATCAAGCCGCAGCACTGGGTCGAAGAAGACGTCTGCTACACGCACGACGAGGCCCACGCCACCCGGGCCAGATTCCGCCGCGCCCTGGGCATGGCGTCGCACCAGATGCATCGCAGCAGCCTCACGGCGGCCGGCGGCGCGCTGCTCACGGCCGGCCTCGGCGCCTTGGCCTCGATCCCGCTGGTGGCCCGCGTCCTCTTTCCGCGGCTGACCGCGCGGATTCGCAGTCTGGCCGGCAGCATGGTCGAGCCCCCGCCGCAAACGCGGCTGGAACTGGAGCGGTCGCAGCCCACGCCGGGTCCGGAAGCGGGGCAAGTCGGGTTCACCCTCGACGAAATGGCCAACATGGGCGAGCGGCTGCTCCGCGACATCGGCCTGACCAGCAGCTTTGCCCGGATCGTCGTGGCCCTCGGCCACGGCTCGAACAGCCTCAACAATCCGCACATCTCGGCTTACAACTGCGGCGCTTGCGGCGGCGGCTGCGGCGGACCCAACGGCCGTTCGCTGGCCCATATCTTGAACGACCCGCGGATTCGCGAACGGCTGAAGCAGCGCGGCCTGGTCATCCCCGACGACACGATCTTCATCGGCGGCTGGCACAACACCTGCAACGACTACGTCAACTACTTCGACCTCGACCGCCTGCCCAAGTCGCACAAGGCCGAATTCGACCGGGTGCGGCGGGAGATCGAGGAAGCCTGCGACCGCAACGCCCACGAACGCTGCCGGCGGTTCATCTCCGCGCCGCTCAACCTGTCGTTTCCCGCGGCCCGCAGGCACGTCGAAGCCCGCTCGGAAGACCTGGCCCAGACCCGCCCCGAATGCGGACACGCCAGCAACGCGCTGTGCATCGTCGCCCGCCGCAGCCGCACGCGGGGGCTGTATCTCGACCGCCGGGCGTTCCTCACGTCGTACGACCCCACGCAGGACGACGAGCAGACCAGCACGCTGGTGCGGCTGCTCAGCGCCGCCGTCCCGGTCTGCGCGGGCATCAATCTCGAATACTACTTCTCCTACGTCGATAACGTCGGCTACGGCTGCGGCACGAAGCTGCCGCACAACGTCACGTCGCTCCTGGGCGTGATGGAAGGGATGACCAGCGACCTGCGGCCGGGGCTGCCCTGGCAGATGGTCGAGATTCACGACCCGGTGCGGCTGTTGTTCATCATTGAGACGACGCCGCAAAAGATGGACTCGCTGCTGGACCGCTTCCCGGCCATCGGCAAGCTGTGCCGCAACGGCTGGGTGCAGGTCGCGACGCTGGACCCGGACTCGACCGCGATTCACGTGCTGAAGAACGGCCGCTTCGAGCCTTACCGGCCTGAATCCACCGAGTTGCCGAAAGTGGCCGCCTCGGTCGATTGGTACCGCGGCTGGCGCGAGAACCTCGGGTACGCCCAGATCGAAACTTGATGCCTTTCATGTTCCACGCCATCGCACTGACGCCGCTCAACTTGCTGGGACTGACCGTGGTCGCCGTTCCCGTGCTGCTGGTGGCGGCGCTGGGTCTGCCGTTTTTGTATGGCCGCCCGCTCAGCGAGCGGTGGATCGGGCGAATCGTGCAATCCGGGATGATCGTGGGCTTATTGGCTTCGCTGGGAGTGCTGGGGCTGATGCTGGCTCAGGGCACGCGCTCGGTGACGCTGGACTTGGGGCACTGGGTTTCCCTGCCCCACTTTCATTTCGCGTTCAAGTTCGTGTTCGACCGCCTGTCGGTGCCGTTCGCGATCCTGTCGTTCGTGCTCTGCGGCACGATCGGAGCATTCGCCAACAAGTACCTGCATCGCGAGCCGGGCTTCGCCCGGTTCTTCATGCAATACGCCCTGTTCGTGATGGGCATGATCTTCACCTCGCTGGCCGGCACGATCGAATCGCTGTTCTTCGGCTGGGAGCTGGTCGGCGTGTCGTCCGCCATGCTGGTAGCGTTCTTTCACGAACGCACGGCGCCCGTGCGGAACGGGCTGCGGGTCTGGATCGTGTATCGCATCTCCGACGCGGCGCTGCTCGTGGCGGCGGTGGTTTTGCACCATTTGCGCGGCGAGGGGGACTTCTCGGCCTTGATGGGCATCTATCCCTGGCCGGAAAGCCACACCGTTCTCACCGGCAATGAGCCGCTGATCATCGGCCTGCTGCTGCTCGTGGCTGCGGCCGGGAAATCGGCGCTGGTTCCGTTTTCGGGCTGGCTGCCGCGGGCGATGGAAGGACCGACTCCCTCCAGCGCCGTGTTTTACGGGGCCCTGTCGGTGCATCTGGGCGCCTACTTGCTGCTCCGTGTCAGCCCGCTGCTCGACGCTTCGCCGACGCTCAGCGCCCTGGTGCTGATTCTGGGCCTCGTTTCCGCGATGTTCGGCGCGCTGGCCAGCCGGGCCCAGACCGACGTCAAGTGCGCGCTGGCCTTCGCCTCGCTCACGCAAGTCGGCCTGATTGTGGCGGAGATCGGCGCCGGCCTGCCGCGGTACATCCCCCTCGTCCACATCCTGGGGCACGCCTGCCTGCGGACGCTCCAGTTTCTGCGGGCCAGCAGCGTGCTCACCGACTTCCGCCAGCTGGAAAACGCCATCGGCTCGCGGCTGCCGCCGTTCAGCAGCCCGCTGGGCCGGTTCGTCCCCGCCGCGCTGCGCGTGCCGCTGTATCGGCTGGCCGTACAGCGCGGGTACCTCGACGCCCTGCTCTTCGAGTACATCGCCCGGCCGGTGCTCGGCCTGTTCCGCTTGTGCGACTCCTTGGAGCGGCGCTGGACCGATTTTCTTTCCGGCGGCCAATCGCGCGAGTCCGATCGCGCCCTGGGAGCGGCCAGCACGCTGGACGATCTGTCGCTATGAACCTGGACCTTCCACTCTTGGAGCTGGCGATCCTGATTCCCCTCGCGGGGGCGGCGATCGTATCGCGGATCGGCAACTCCGATCAGGCCCGCCTGTGGTGCCTGGGATTTTGCGGGGCGGCGTTTGCCTGCACCGTCGGCGAGTGGCTGGATTTTCACACGCTGCACGCCGAGATTGCGCACGACCCGGGCCTCTTGGCCCGCTCGATGGGGGACTTTCTGGAAATCGACGCCCTCAGCGCCCCGCTCCTGCCGCTGACGGCGCTCATCTATCTCTTGACCGCGATCGCTACGCTCCGCACGAAGATCCGCCGCTTCTCGTTCGCGGGCACGCTGCTCTCGCTGGCTCTGGCCCTGGCAGTGCTCAGCTGCCGCAATCCTTGGGGCATCATCGGCCTGCTGGCGCTGCGGACGGTCGCGCCCTACCTGGAGCTGCGGGCCCGCGGCAAGCCGACGCGGGTCTACGTCCTGCACATGGCGCTGTTCGTCGTGACGCTGGCCGCCGGCTGGCTGTTCGTCGAGCTGGAGGGCCTGCACCGGGCCCACTCGCTGTGGGCCGTGCTGCCGCTCTTGATTGCCGTGCTCATCCGCACCGGCGGCTTCCCGTTTCACTGCTGGGTGACCGACCTGTTCGAGCACGCCACCTTCGGCACCGCCCTGCTCTACCTGACGCCGATGATGGGGGCCTACGTCGCGGTCCGCCTGGTCGTGCCGATCGCGCCGGAGTGGGTGCTGCAAAGCATCGGCCTGATTTCGCTGGCCACCGCGGTCTATAGCGCCGGCATGGCCCTCGTGCAGCGCGAAGCCCGGCGGTTTTTCTCATACATCTATCTGAGCCATTCCGCGCTGGTGCTGGTCGGGCTGGAGACGCTCAATCCGATCGGCCTGACCGGAGCGCTGTGCGTGTGGCTCTCCGCCGCGCTGTCGCTGGCGGGTTTTGGCCTGACGCTCCGCGCCCTGGAAGCCCGGCACGGCCGCCTCTCGCTGACGAACTATCACGGCGTCTACGAGCACACGCCGCTGCTGGCCGTCTGCTTTCTGCTGACGGGCTTTGCCTGCGTCGGCTTTCCCGGCACTTTCGGTTTTCTGGGCACCGAGCTGCTCGTCGATGGGGCCGTGCAGACCTTTCCCCACATCGGCGTGGCTGTCGTGATTGCCGCCGCACTGAACGGCATCGCCGTCGTGCAGGCCTATTTCAAACTGTTCACCGGCACGCGGCACGTATCCACCGTCCCGCTGCAGATCGGCCTCCGCGAGCGGCTGGCGGTCCTGTCGCTCGCCGCGCTCATTCTGGGCGGTGGCATTTTCCCGCAGCTGATCGTGCCCGCGCGGCACCATGCCGCCGAGCGAATCCTCAGCCAGCGCGAGCCGCCGAAACCCGCCGGTTTGCATCCTGGCGAAACGGCGCAATTTTCGGCAAAGTCGCGTCCGCCGAAACCCAAGTGAATGCCGGCCGAATTACAAACCCGTCAACTTGGCGGGACGATTTCGAGGAAACAAGTATTCTGAATCCCCGGTAGCTCGCACGAATCCAAACCCTCCCATGCAAAATCACCAACCGCCCGCGGTGAAGGACGAAAGCTCGTGGGTCGAGCGCCTGCGGAGCGACGTCCTGGCCGGCTTCCTGGTGTTCCTGATCGCCTTGCCGCTCTGCCTGGCGATCGCCAAGGCCAGCGGCTTTCCCGAAATCGCCGGCGTCTTCACGGCGATCGTCGGCGGCTTGGTAACTCCCTGGCTCAGCAACAGCCAGCTCACGATCAAGGGCCCGGCGGCCGGCATGATCGTGATCGTGCTCGGCGCGGTGACCGACTTCGGCTTCACGCCGGGACCGACCACGCCGGAGGCGATTGCCGGCAACCTCGCGGCCTACAAGATGGCCCTGGCCGTCGGCGTCGTCGCGGCCGGCATTCAGATCCTGTTTGGTTTGTTCAAGGCCGGCTCGCTGGGCGATTTCTTCCCGTCGTCGGCCGTTCACGGCCTGCTGGCGGCGATCGGCGTGATCATCATCAGCAAGCAGGTGCCGGTTGCGCTGGGCGTAGTACCACACGCCAAGGAGCCATTGGAGCTGCTGGCGGAGATTCCCTCAGAGCTTCAGCACCTGAATCCCGAAATCGCCGCAATCGGGTTTGTCAGCCTGCTGATCCTGTTCCTGTTTCCGCTGATAAAAAACTCGTTCCTTCGCAAGATTCCCGCGCCGATGATCGTGCTGGCGGCGGCGGTGCCGCTGGGACTGTACTTCAACTTGAGCCAGCAGCACGACTACACGGTGCTCGGTCATCACTACACGGTCGGCAACAAGTTCCTGGTCAACGTTCCCGCCAGCCTGGCTAGTGCGGTCACGTTCCCCGATTTCTCGGTGTTCACGAACACCGCCCTAATCTGGAAGGCCCTGAAATGGGTGGTGATGTTCTCGCTGATCGGCAGCCTGGAATCGATGCTCAGCGCCAAGGCCGTCGATATTCTCGATCCGCAGCGGCGAAAGACGAATCTCAACGGCGACCTCCTGGCCGTGGGCTTCGCCAACCTGGTCAGCTCGGCGATCGGCGGCCTGCCGATGATTTCGGAAATCGTCCGCAGCCGGGCCAATATCGACAACGGCGCGAAGAGCAAGTTCGCCAACATGTTCCACGGCATTTTCCTGCTGCTGGCGGTGGCGTTCGCGGCGCCGGCGATCCGCATGATCCCGCTGGCCGCGCTCGGCGCGATGCTCGTCTACACGGGCTTCCGCCTGGCCCATCCCCGCGAATTCCTGCACGTCTACAAGATCGGCCGCGAGCAGCTGGTGGTGTTCGTGGGCACGATCATCGCCGTGCTGGCGACGGACCTCTTGATCGGCATCTTCATCGGCATCGGCATCGAGCTGCTGATTCAGTTCATCAACGGCGTACCGCTGGTGTCGCTCTTCCGGCCCGACGCCGAGGTGCGGCAGATTGACGAGCGAACCTGGCTGATCTGCCCGCGGCGGAGCGCCGTGTTCTTCAACTGGCTGCCGATTCGCAGCAAGATCGAGCGCTACGGCCTGGCCCAGAATATGAACGTCATCGTCGATCTGTCGCAGACGCAGCTGGTCGATCATACGGTGATGGAAAAGCTGCACCAGCTGGAGCGCGAGTTCGCCGAGCGGGGCATCGCCCTGGCGATCGTCGGCCTGGACGACCACGTGCAGCTTTCCGAGCACCCCGCCGCCGCCCGCCGCGCGGTCCGACGACGCCGACCCGCGCGGCCCATGCCGCCGCGGTTGCAGCCGAGCGCAAGGAAGAGCTGGTCGCGAACTAGCCCGATTCCAGGATCACGTTGGCGTACTGCACCGTGTCTCCGGTGCGGATCAGCCCGATGGCCCGTGGCACGCGCTGCTTGAAGGTCACGTGCGGCTCGTAGCTGACGCGGACGCCGGCCAGCGCCTCGGCAAAGCGGGCCTGACTGGCCGGCGTATTCTCCCGCTGGAATTCTTCGGCCATCCAGGCCTCGGCGATGACGAAGTTCGGCCTGATGGCCGCGAGCACCTGCACCACCGTCGGCACGTCATCGACCAGCGACAGGTCGATCGTCTCCAGACCCGGCCACGACGGGAAGCCGCGGTCCGCAATCACCAGCCAGTTCGTATGCCGCACCCGCGCCAGCAGCGAGAGGACGTGCGGATTGAGGATTCCCGTTTTGAGCATGGCTTAGGACGGTCGGTCGGTGGTCAGTGGTCGGTAGCTCGGTTAGGTCAGGCAGCCGAACAACCGACGGACCGACTGGCCGACTGACCGATCTACTGGTTCTCATCGATCCGTTTTTGCCAGGCCGCGGCTGCGTCGCGATAGACGCGCAGGACCGCCTCGCGCTCCTCGTTATTGGCAAACACGGCCTGCTGCTGAATCTTGGCCACGCTGGCCTGCACTTCCTTCAGCATCCCGCGGGCCACTTCGGGCTGAAAGAGCCGGCGGCCGCCGACTTCGATGTAGATCGGGCTGGTGTGGGCGAAGAGCGGTTTGCCCAGTTCGCTCTGGCCGGCGTCGTCGGGAACGCGGAGGGCCAGCCAGCCGGAGCCGCTGATCCGCAGCGTGTGCTCGACGCTCGCCGAGGAATGACCTGCGTCGCGCTTGGCGGCCGCCGAATAGACGACCGCGCCGTTATGGATCAGCTCCACGCGGCGGAATTCCTGCCGGGCGATGGCCCGGCCCTGAATCCGGATTTCGTCGCCCGCTTTCGCCGCGATCGTGCCGCCGATCGGTTGGCCGGCGGCGCTCAGCTCCAAGAGCGGCCCGTTGGTGATATACGACCGGCCGGCCGCCAATTCGGCGAGCCACCGCTGAGGCGTCAGCTCGCCGGCCAGCGGCACATAGACCCGCGAGAAGTCGTAGATGAACCAGTCGGTGCCGGTCGAGAACGGGACCTTCATTCCGACGTTGAGGTAACGGTAATACGTGTCGGCGTAGCCGCCGTGATCGCCGCCGTCGAAGATGTTCTGGGCGTGGAGCAGGCCGCCGATCCAGTTGGGAATGTCTTCGTGCCCGAACGTATTGTGGCACCAGATGACGGTCGCGCCGTCCTCGCGGGCCGTCTTGATCCCGCGCTGCAAGGGAATGCCGTCGGTCCCTTCGCGCATGATGCCCGGCCCGATGCTGACCGGCTCGATCCGCTTCAAGATGTTCAGCAGCATCACGTGGCCAAAGCCCTCGCCGCCCGTGCCAAAATTGTGGCGGTGCTCCTGGCCATTGCCGAATTTGACGGCCCCTTGCGAGAGCCGGCCGAAATCGCCTTCGGTGAGCGTGTTGGTGATGTAGTCCCGCTCGTCGGGAATCCGCCGCAGCAGTGAGACGAACACCAGATCCAGGCCATCGCCCGCCGGCGTCAGGCGGAGATAGCGGTCCATCTCGGCGTGCGTCAGCTTCATCAGATGCAGGTGCGTGTTGCCGGCGACGAGCCCTCGCTCGCGAGCGCTGTAGAACCGCACGAGCGGGCACTTCACCTCGACCGTCTTCCGCTCGCCCGGATCGACTTCGGTGGCGAACAGCTCTGTCTCCAGGCCGTGAAACGCCTCGACCTTCAGCCTGGCCCGCGGCACGCTCAAGGTCGCACCGGCGGGCAGCGTGTACCACTGCTCGGCCCGGTGAATCTCGTCGCGGAACGACAGCGGCTTCCCGCTGGCCAGATTCGTGATCCGCACCAGACCGCCCACGCTTCGCTTGTCCAACTCCAGCGTGAGCGTTACCTGCACCGCATTCTTGTCGTCCGCCGCCGGCGCAGGCTCCGCCTGCTGCTTCTGCACGGCTTGCTGCGCTGCCTGGGCCTTCACGAACAAATGAGCGGTGTGGTCGTGAGCCAAGAGGCCCGCGGCGACGGCCAGCAAAGCAGTCAGATTCATGACAGTCCCCCAAGGTGTTTCTTAAAGGCTGTACTCACAGGCGACGCCGAACTGACCCGCGGCCGCCGCGGCGTAGGCCCGGCGCATCACGTCAAACGCATCGCGGGCGAACTCTAACTCCTGGGCTACCGTGGCTTCAATCGTCTCCGTGTCCAAGCTCGGCGTTGCTCGCTGGTAGAGTGCTGCCCGCCGCGGCACGACGTCCTCCCAGCTCTCCGGGTCAATCTGCTCCAGCTGCGCGCTGATCTGGGCGGCTTTGCTGGGATGGTTGTAGCCAAAACAGTCGGGCTGCTGCGATCCACAGGTGCGAATGATCGAAGAGCGCGAGTCGTCGAGCGGCGACGGCTCGGCCCCGTGCAGCGCCTGGTCGAGCAGCGTTTGCTGCGGATCGCCGACGGGCGGGCGCGACGGATGAAGCAGCAGCTCTCCCTGCCCCTCGCGCGGCTGCAGGAACCAGTCCAGTTCATACCACGCCTTGTCGAGGCTGTACGACTGGGCCGCCCAACCCCATTGGCCGAGCATCTCGCGCAGCTCGCCCAGCGAAAGTCCTGCCAGCGCGGCGGCCGAATAGGCCTCGCCGTTGACCAGCGACAAGAGCCGCTCCTCATTCTGGACAATCATTTCCGGCGCTTGCGCCTCTTTGAGGCGCTGCAGCCGGGCCTCGCGGCTTTGGACGGCGGCCGGATCGGGCGTGAATTGCATCCCGGCAATATATTCCCGCAGAATCTCCGGGTCCTTGGCCGCCAGCGCGCGATTCACTGCCACTAGCCCGCCTTCCACGACCTGCCGGTGATCGATCAGTCGCAGGTCGCAAGTGACGCCCATGATTCGCCTTGGCCCTCACGGACTCCGACGCCCGATCCTGCTCCTAATCCTAATCTTGCTCTTAATCCTGTTCCTAATCTTCCTCTTCCTCCTGCTCTTGCTCCGTAGCCGCCTTTGTGCGCGGCTGGAGATCAACCCTCGACGCCTCGGAGGAAGAGCAAGAGGAGGATTATGATTAGGAAGAGGATTAGGAGCAGGATCAAGAGTAAGAGTAGTAGGATGACCTTCCCAACGGTTCGTGGGGAAGGTCAGGACCACGCTACTGATGCCACTGGCCCTCAAAAAACCCGCGGTGGACCTGGTTGAACCAGGCGGGCGTTGAGGGCTGGCCCTCTTGTCCTAGCCGATCGACCGCGACGACCCAGTATCGCGTCTTGTCCTTGCCCGCTTCGTGCCGGAACGTCGTCTCCGTAATCGGCTGCTCGGTCACGCGGACGATCTCCCACGTTCCTTTCAGCTTATAGACGTGATAGCCGGCGATCTCGCGCTCGCGGGCGGCGTCCCACTTCAGCTCGGCCGCAGTCCCGTCCTCGCGGCACAGCACGTTGCGCGGCTCCGATGGCAGCGTCAGGGCGTACGGCGATGGCCCGCTCTCGACGCCCGCCCGGTTGACCGCACGCACGATGTAGGCATAGACGGCCAGGCGATAATCCTCCGACTCCGGCAGCCGCCGCGTCAGATCGACCTTGTCAACGAGCTTCAGCTCCTTCAGCGGCTGCTCGTTGAGCTTTTCGATCCTGACGATGTCGCGAACCTGCACGACCTGCGGCTCGGCATATTCGGGGTCGTTGTCTTTCCAGGCGCCGGGCGAGCCTTTCTTCACGGTTCGCACGCTGGCGATCCCACGATAGACGTTGTAGCCGACGACATCCTCCGCCGGGTGTTTTTGCCAGGCGACTTCCACCTGGTCACCGTCCAGCAGCGAGACCACCGGCTCCAGCAGCACCCGCGGCTGCGTGCGAGTGCGTCCGCCGCCACGTTTGGCCAAGGCGCTCCTGGCCGCGTCATCGGCCGGGGCGTAGCGATACGTCCAGATCTCCGGCCGGTTGGTCTTCGACGACGACGTTTCCAGGATGAACAGGTTCCGCTCCACGTCGAAGTCGAGGTTCCGCGAGCGGCTTTTGCTGCCGGCCGGTTCGACGGCGGGGCTGAGCTTCGTCCACTGCAGCTGGCCCACGTCGAGGGCCCACGTTTCGTGTCCGCCCTCGCCCATCCAGGCCAGGCAGAGGACCACGTCGTGCAGCGGGTCGTAGGCCAGCCGCGGGATCGTGCAATAGTCCTTCGTCACCTTCTGATGCGGCGGATGGGGCTGAAGCAAATGGCTCTCCCAGGCGTTCTTCTCGGGATCGTAGAGCCAGGTCCGTTCGTCTTCGAGATACTGACTGCCGAACATGACGAGCTTGTTGTGCCGCGTGTCATAGGCCAGGCCCATGCCGTCGCGGGCTGGCGGCTTATTCGCCGCGTCGAGAAACGTCAGCTCGTTGCTGTAAGCGTCATAGGAGAAGAGGGCGTTCTTGCCGCCGCTGGAGGACTGCCCGCCGAACGTATAAGCCAGCTCGTGCTCGGGATCGTAGGTCGCGCCGCTATCCAGCCCGCCAACCGTTTGCCGCGAATCCGGCTGGCCATACGGC
>DASRJB010000898.1:0-4810 GCA_035649715.1 Pirellulaceae bacterium | reverse complement strand
ACCTCGCGGATGTTTTCCAGCGTGCCGAAGAGCATGACGATGCGGTCGATGCCCAGGGCGATGCCGCCGTGGGGCGGCGCGCCCATCTGCAGCGCATCGAGCAAAAACCCGAAGCGGTTCTTGGCCGTCTCGGCGTCGATCCCCAAGAGGCCGAACACCTTCGACTGCGTGGCCTGGTCGTGAATGCGGATCGTGCCGCCGCCGGCCTCGCTGCCGTTGATCACCAGGTCGTAGGCGACCGCGCGGGCCTGGCCCGGGTCGCTGTCGAGCATGGGAACGTCCTGCGGCCGCGGCGCGGTGAACGGGTGGTGCATCGAGGCCCAGCGGTTCTCTTCCTTGTCGAACTCGAACATCGGGAATTCGACGATCCAGGAAAAGTTCATCGCCTTAGGGTCGTATAGCTTCAGATCGACGCCCACCCGCTTGCGCAGGTTGTGCAGCGCCTTGCAGCTCACCGCCCAGGTGTCGGCGACGAAAAACAGGATGTCGCCCGGTGCGGCTCGCATCCGCTCCTTGATCTTGCCGAGCTGCTCCTCGGTGAAATTCTTGGCGATCGGCGAGAACAGCTTGCCATCCGGCTCGACGCGGAACCACGCCAGACCCTTGGCCTCGAACTGCTTGACGAACTCGGTCAGCTCGTCGATCAGCTTGCGGCTGTAGAAACTCGCCCCGCCGGGCGCGCGGATGCCGCGGACTTTCTTGCCGGCCTGGGCAATCTCTTTGAAGACGCGGAAATCGACCGTCGCCGCGATGTCGGTGCAGTCGATCAGCTCGCAGCCAAAACGCAGGTCGGGCGCGTCGTGGCCAAAACGCTCCATCGACTCGTCCCAGGTCATCCGCGACAGCGGCAGCTTCAGATCGAGATTGAGGAACTTCTTCGCCAGCCGCTGCATCAGCCCGTCGATCACGCCCATCACGTCGTCGTTGGTGACGAACGACATCTCCATGTCGAGCTGGGTGAACTCCGGCTGCCGGTCGGCCCGCAGGTCTTCGTCGCGGAAGCAGCGGGCGACCTGCACGTAGCGGTCGTAGCCGGCCATCATCAGGATTTGCTTGTAGAGCTGCGGCGACTGCGGCAGGGCGTAGAACAGGCCGTTGTGCACACGGCTGGGCACCAGGTAGTCGCGGGCGCCTTCGGGCGTGCTGCGGCCGAGGATCGGCGTTTCAACGTCGACGAAGTCGTGCTCCCCAAAGTAATTCCGCATCTCCAGAATGATGTCGTTGCGGAGTTTGAGCGTCCGCTGCATCTCGGGCCGCCGCAGATCGAGATAGCGGTACGTCAGCCGCAGGTCCTCGCCCGGCAACTCCATCGCCGTCGGCAGGAAGGGGGCGTTGTGGCACTTGTTGAGCAGCTCGAGCTTTTTGACGCGGAGCTCGATCTCGCCGGTGTCGAGCTTGGGGTTTTTCGTGCCCTCCGGCCGCGGGGCGACCTTGCCCGTGACGCGGATCACGTCCTCGGTCCGCACTTTCCGCGATTCGTCGAGCAATTCCTGCCCGGCCTCGGGGGCGAATACCGCCTGCGTCTTGCCGTAGCGGTCGCGGACGTCGATGAACAGCGTGCCGCCGTGATCGCGGCTGGTGTCGACCCAGCCGCAGAGCGTGACCTCTTGTCCGACGTTCGCGGCCCTGAGCTGGCCGCAGGTATGGGAGCGAAGCAAGGCAAGACTCCGACGTAAAGCGTGCCGCGGCCGCGATTTACGCGAGAGGCGCATCGCCGCGAAGCCGCTGATAAACGGGGCATTGTATCAGACCACCTTGGAGCGCATAGGTTCAGCTCGCAGCCTGCTCGTGCGGCGAGAGCGCGACGGTTCCTGCTCCAAGGGAGCGTAGTTTCCTCCGTGGCGATTCAGGGGTGAGCAGGCGATTGAAAACTGCCAACCCTGCAAGCTGCGCGTCGCAAGTCGTTACATGCCAGCAGGTTACGCGACCGGCAACCGTCGAGGCTGCAAATCGCTGAGCAGTCCCCAATTGGAGGAGTCCTGCCACGTATCGCTCGATGCCGGACTTTCGCTACCTGGCCCGGCAATCGCCGCGCGAATTGTACAAACTTGTTCACGTATGTCAATCCAATCCAAATCAAGCTGTTGACAATCGCTACCGCACGAATTGCCGCACGTAGTCGGCGCCGAGGCCGACCTGCTCGTAGTGCCGGCGGGCCAGGTCGAGCTTGGTGTGTACGTCGTCGTGGCTAGTGGGCCGCAGCTGGTCGTCGTAATAGACGACGGCCCCGCAAACGTGGAACAGCGTGATCATCTCCGGCACGTCGGGATCGACGACCAGCGTGTGGATTTCCCCCGGCGGCTCGAAGACGTACATCCCTTCGCGGGCGACCCAGTCGTGCTCCAGGTACCGCCAGGAGCCGCGGATCACGTAGCCGTGGACGGGCGCGGGATGACGATGCCGGCTGAGCATCCCGGCCCGCTTCACGCGCAGCAAATTCACCCACTCGCCGTTGACCGTGTTCAAGAGCAGTGGCCTGAACCAGACGCTCGGCGCTTGCGGTACCCACAGCCGCTCGTCGTCCGGCACGGCTGCGATGGCGATTTCGGGGATCATCAGCGAGGCGGACGTCAGCGGCGGCGGATTCATGCGACCGAGTATCCTCCATCGACGGGCAGAATGACACCGGTAATAAAGGCGGCGGCGGGTGACGCCAGGAAGAGGGCCGCGCCGGCGACGTCGGCCGGCTGCCCCCAGCGGCCCAGCGGCGTGCGGGCCACGATGGCGTCCCGCCGCGCTAGATCGGCCACGAGCGGCGCGGTTAGCGCCGTTTCGATCCAGCCCGGGGCGATCGCGTTGACGCGGATGCCTTCCGCCGCCCAGGCGATAGCCAGCGACTTCGTGAGCTGCGCGACGCCCCCCTTGCTGGCGCTGTAGGCGGGGGCATAGCCGCTGCCGAAGAAGCTGAGCATCGAGGCGATGTTGATGACGCAGCCGCGAGTCTTCACTAGCAACGGCCGCGCCGCGGCGCAGACCCGCATGGCGCCGTTCAAATTGACGTCGATGACGCGGGCGAAAACTTCCGGGTCGTGCTCGCCGCCGTTGCGCACAATGGTGCCCGCGGCATTGACGAGCACGTCGAGCGATTTCAGCTCCGCGATGACGGCGGCGATTTCCGCCGGCTGCGTCACGTCGAGTTGCCTGGCCTCCAGCGCCGCGATTCTCGGCGTGCGCGCCGCTTCGGCATTCGTCAGCCCCGTGGCCAGGACGCGGCAGCCCTCGCGGGCAAACGCGTCGGCAATCGCCCACCCAATGCCGCTGGTCCCGCCGGTTACGAGCACCTGCCGCGTCATTTGGTTTCGTACCCCGCGGTAATTGGCCCTTCGTTGGATAGCAAGACGTGGAATACGGGATCGGCCAGCATCTCGCTCACGGTCGTCTCCTTGCCATCGACGATCAGGCGCTGTGCAACCAGCCGGATGCCGTGGCTGTAATCGACGTACCAATCGATATGGCCGACATAGAGCGGCTGAATCGGGCGGCCGCTGGCGTAGTGCCAGCCGTAGATCGCGACCCGACCAGGTTTTTCCTGGAGGCGGTTGGTTAGCACGACGTCTTTCTTGATTCCGGCGATAAGTCGGCTGTGCGGCCGGCCCTTGCGCTGCTGCTCGATGATCTGGTGGTGCTGAAAGAAGGTCGCGGCTGCGTCGCGGTCTTTGGTCAGCGGCTTGGGTTCCAGCTTGAGATTCGCTGCCTGCCACAAATCGTCGGAGATTTTGGTCGTGATCAGCGAGGCGCCCGCGGAAGCTGCGAACTTCTGGGCAGTGATCGGCGACATCGGCAGGCGGAAGAAGTCGTCGTCGGTTCCGACGGCCAGGTAGTCGGGCATCGCGAAGTACGTGGCCGTATGCCGCTCGCCGCGGTCATCGACAGCGGCGACTTCCACGGCCGTCAGCACCCGCAGGAAGTCCGGCACATTGCCGCTGCTGATCTCCTTGAGAATCGTCGCCTCGCGCTCTTCGCGAGGCAGCGACTCGATTTGCTCTGCAAATGCTGAACCGGTCGGTGCAGCAGCGGCCCGCGCCGGAAGCTGGAGCCGCACATCCGAGTCGCGGGCTCTGGCGAGTGTGTAGTCGGTCGGCGCGTTCTGCTGGACCCACTTCCCATACGCCCGGGGGCCGCCGAAGGTCCCCCATCGGTTTTCCGGGCCGCTCCCGAGCGTCAGTGCGTGCACCAGGCCGTTCATCTCGCCGACCAGGGCCGTGTGCAGAATCTTGTTCTCCGGATTCGGATGCAGGAAGAACTCGATCTGGCCGTTCAGGCCTCGCCGGTGAAGAAAGGGACCGTTTTTTACTTCGGGCAGCTCCACATCTTTCGTGAAACGATCGAGCATCCGCTGCGAAGCCCGCCACGTTCCGCCGGTCGGGCTGACCACTTTCTTTCCGCTGAGGGTGATTTCGCGGTCGTCGTAGGCGATGACGACCAGCCGCCGCGAGCGCTGGCCGCGCAGCCAGGCCAGCAGCTTGTCGGCGTGCCGCTTGTCGTCGGCATAGGCGTAGTTTGAATCGAGAAACACGATCCGCTCGATGCTATTGGGAATGGCGTCCCAAGCATCGAGGCAGCCGAACGTAAAGGATCCGCCGCCGCTGTGGCCGGTGAGCACGATCCGCTTCGCCTCCGTCTCGCCAGCCAGCGAATCGACAAGGCCTGCGATGATTTCGCCGGACTCTTTCTCGGCGGTGCGGAATGCCGGCCAGCTGAGCTGCGGCGCTTGAACGACCGCCAGGATCACATTTTCGCCCGGCGACATTTCCCGCAGCCGTCGAACCTGCGCCAAGGCATGCTGAATGTCGAAATGCCAGTCGCGGCT
>DASRJB010000897.1:0-4906 GCA_035649715.1 Pirellulaceae bacterium | reverse complement strand
CGCCGCACGACGCTAACCAGCGACGCGCACCGCGGATCGTCCAGGTCGCGCTTCCGGCCGCGGCGCGTGAACGGCTGGCAAGGCGGCGAGAACCACCACAACTCTGCCGCGGCCGATTCATAAAACTCCGCGGGCAGCGATTCGATCGTGCGGCAGTGCGCCGGATGCGAGAAGTTGCTCGAATACACGTCCAGCGCCGCGCGGTTAATGTCGACGGCGGCCGCGATTGTTGCCGCATCGCCGACCGCCTCGGCCAGCCCGCCGATGCCGCAGTACAGCTCGAGAATCTTCATTCGTAGCGGAGGGCTTCGATCGGGTCGAGCTGGCTCGCCCGCCGCGCCGGGTAGAAGCCGAAAAACACGCCGACCGCGGCCGCAAACACGAACGACAGGACCGCGGCGTTGAACGAAATGACGATCGGCCACTTGGTCCCGCTGGTCAGCGAGTTGATGAGCAGCGTCAGGCCGACGGAGGCCCCGCAGCCGAGCGCGAAGCCGATTGCGCCGCCGATGCAGGAGAGCAGGATCGCCTCGACGAGGAACTGAAACAGGATGTCGCGGCCGCGGGCCCCGACCGCCATGCGGATGCCGATCTCGCGGGTCCGCTCGGTCACGCTGACCAGCATGATGTTCATGATTCCCACCCCGCCGACGAGCAGCGAGATGGCGGCGATCGAGACGATCATCATCGTCAGCGTGCCGACCACGATGCCGAAGACGTTGGCGATTTCGGCGACGTTGCGGACGATGAAGTCGTTCGGCTCGCCGGGGTGAATGTGGTGCCGCTCGGCCAGCAGTTGCGTGATCTCGTGCTGGGCGTCGGGCAGCAGGGCCAGCGAGCGCGAGATGCAGATGACGGCGTTGACGTTGTCGAACTCCGAGCCCTGCAGGCGGTTGCGGACGGTTGTGTAGGGCATCAGCAGGATGTCGTCCTGGTCGTCGCCGACCATGTTGGCCCCCTTGGCCTGCAGCACGCCGACGACGCGGAACGGGATGTTCTTCACGCGGATCGTCTGGTTGATCGGGTCGCTGGTCTGAAAGAGTTTGGCCACGAGCGTGCGGCCGATTACGCAGACCTTGGCCGAGGCGGTGACGTCGCGCTCGGTGAAGAAGTCGCCGCTGGCCATTACCCAGCTGCCGACGATTGGGTAGTCGGTCCCGACGCCGAACACGTCGCGGGGGCTGTAGTTTGTGTTGCCGTAGATGACGTGGGCCTGCGCGCCGACCAGCGGCGTGCTGGCCAGGATCGAGGGGCATTCGCGGGCGATCGCGTCCGAGTCGGCCGCGGTCAGCGTCTTGACCAGCCCCTGCCGCACGCCCCCCTGCCGCTGATTGCCGGGGAAGACCACGATCACGTTGGTGCCGATCGACTCGAACTGCCCTTTCACGAGTTCGCTGGCGCTTTGCCCGATCGAGACCATCGCCGTGACGGCCGCGATGCCAATCACCACGCCCAGCACCGTCAGCCCCGCGCGGAGCTTGTTCTTCCGCAATGCGCGAATGGCGATGCGGAGGGTTAGCAGGAAGCCCATGTTTCGTGGGGCAGACATTCTTGTCTGCCACGAATTTGCGACGCAGATGTAAGGCAGACCGGAATGTCTGCCCCACGTATCTTACTCCGGCTTCGCTGCCGTGACCGCTGCCGCGGCTTCTTTGCCGAACGTCCGCGGCCCGAAAACCTTCTCGCGATAGAGCACCAGGCCGTGGGCGGCGTGGAACAGCGCCCCGCACTCGACATCGACCGGCTTCGTCTTGCGAAAGAGCTTGCAAACGTCGAGCACCGCCCGCTTGACCCACGGCTCTTGCAGCTGGTCCTTGTCGAGGGCCGTGGCGATGAATTCCATCACGTGGCCCGCCGAGCCCATGCAGATCGCCAGGTCCGCCGATTTGCCGGGGCGGGCGAAATAGTTCGACGACAGCGAGCCGTCGGGGTTCTGAAATTCGCGGGCCTTATTCACACACTGCTCGATCCGCTCGGCGAGGCTCTTCCAGACACCCTCGAACGGCTTGCCTTCCACCTGCCGCCGGTTATAGGCCATCGTCAGCGCGGTCATTCGGTGGGTGCCGCCGCAGGGACTCTGGTCGAGGCTGTGCTCCAGCTCGATCTCGACCAGCTTCGCGATGCTCCACTCGCTGCCGTCGGCCGCCTGCCAGGTGTAATCGGTCGGGTAATACGAATTCAGCGCCATCAGCGTCCAGCTGTATTCGCGAATCGGGTTCTTGTGGACGTCCCGCTTGGCCTGGTCGATGTAGTCGGCGATCGTGTGCGGCCGGCCCTCGACCACCAGCGGCTGCTCCAGCGGCAGCTTGCAATCCGAGAGGTACCCCAGCCACTGGTCGGTATGCCCCTGGCCCATCTTGTCGTTGGCGACGACGGTGGTGATGCCATAGCGCAGCCCGCCGCCAGGAATACTGGGCTTCATCTCGTCATCCAGCGGATCGCCCCGCCGCAGCGAAAGCCCCTTCATGCTGCCGCCGCCGAGGATGTAATCGACGGCCGAGACGTCTTTGTCGCCGTCGCGGACCAGGAATTCGCGCTTGAAGGCCAGCGCCCCGTGGATGATCTGCCATGCCGCCTGGTCATTCGCCCCTTGGCCGACCGACAACCGGCGATGATCGAACGTGTATTCCAAGGCTTCGTCGATCTGCTTCAGCAGCTCGGCGTCGCTGGGCAGGTCGGCCGGATCGGCCGCGGCATTGCCGCTGGAAACAGGCATCGCCGCGGTTGTCGCGGCCGAATTGGCATCGCCCGCCTGGTTGCAGCCGGCGAGCAGGACGCCGGCCGATAGAGTGGCCACTAAGTACACGGTGCGAGTCATACGCAGAAATCCAGACGCAGCCGCTGCGGGACTGCGGAGGGAGGGATGGCCGGCGGCCTCGTACCGCGGACCGGTGCAGCTTGCAAATATACCCCAAGGACAAGGGAGCAGCCACAACTGCGGTAATCTGCGTGAGCTGCACAAACTGCGGAAACTGTATCGCCGATCGTCCCAGGAGTTGGAAGTTGTTTCCCCCTCGCAGGTGCCAGGGCTATCATCAGGGCACCGGGAGATACGGCCATGAACGACAGCGAGCAATTCCTCCGGCAGCACCAGCGGCTGACGCGCCGGTTCTTCTTCCGGGCCGGGGCGGCGGGAGCGGCGGCGCTGGGCTTCGCGCCGGTGCTGCTGGCCGCTGAACGAGCACCGGAGTTGACTGCGGCGATCGACAAGCTGGAGCCGTTCTTTACTCCGCCGGCCAACTTTCGCGACGTCTCGCGGGGCAAGCCGCTGCCGCACTCGCTGCCGGAAGAAAAGGCTCGCGAAGTCGGCCTGACGCGCGAGACCTGGAAGCTGGAGGTGATCAGCGATCCGGAAAACCCGGCGAAGCTCGGCCGGCAATTGACGAAGGCCGACAACACCGCTCTCGATTTTGCCGGCCTGCTGAAGCTGGGCGAGAAGCACGCCGTGCGGTTTGCCAAGGTGATGACCTGCCTCAACATCGGCTGCCCGCTGGGCATGGGAATCTGGGAGGGCGTGCCGCTTCGCGAAGTCTTGTGGCTCACGCAGCCGCGGGAGGACGTCCGCCGCGTCTTCTACTACGGCTACCACAACGACGACGAGAAGCAGATGTTCCAGAGCTCGCTGCCCTTGGGCCGCGTGCTGGAGGACTATCACGACCTGCCGCCGGTGATCTTGTGCTACAAGCTCAACGGCCAGTGGCTCAGCCCGCAGCGCGGCGGGCCGGTGCGAATCGTCGTGCCGGAGACCTACGGCTACAAGTCGATCAAGTGGCTGTCGCACGTCGTGCTGACGAACCTGCCGCACGCCAACGACACGTACGCCAATGGCAACAACGACCTCGACAGCCCGCTGAAGAACTTTTCCGCGGTGCTCTCGGTGCCGAAGGAGATGACCGCCAACACGCCGATCCCGGTCACCGGCTACGCCCAGGTCGGAATCTCCGGCGTATCGAAGGTGCAAGTCTGGATCAATCCCAGCAACGTGGATTGGCCGGCGGACGATAAGTACTTTGCCACCGCGCCGTGGACCGACGCCGAGATTCTCGGCCCGCCGCGGCAGTGGGGCGGTGAATTGCCGGACGGAAACATCCCCGCGAAAACGGTTGGCTTCGACGAGGCGGGACGGCCGCTGCGCTGGCCGCTGCCTCTAGGGAAATTGCACTGGGCGGCGCTCTGGCCCGGATTGCCTACCGGCGACTACACGCTCCGCTCGCGGACGATCGACGAGCGAGGCATCGCCCAGCCGCTGCCGCGGCCCTTTCGCAAATCGGGCCACGCGGGAATTGAAAGCGTCAACATCAAGGTCCGATCGTGACTACGCCCGACTTTGCCGCCCAGCGCCGCGCGATGGTCGAGCACCAATTGCGCCGACGAGGGATCAAGGACGAGCGCGTGCTGGAGGCGATGGCGCGCGTTCCCCGCGAGGCATTCTTGACGCCGGACCTCGCCGGCGAAGCCTACTCCGATTGCGCCCTACCGATCGACTGCGACCAGACGATCAGCCAGCCGGTGATCGTGGCCATGATGACCGAGGCGCTACACCTGTCGGGCCGCGAGCGCGTCCTCGAACTGGGCACCGGCAGCGGCTATCAGACGGCGATCCTGGCCGAATTGGCCGCCGAGGTCGTTTCGATCGAACGGCATGCCGAACTATCGCAGCAAGCCGGCGAGCGGCTGCGGACGCTGGGCTTTCAGAACGTGCGGCTCCGCGTCGGCGACGGCTCGCTCGGCTGGCCGGAAGCTGCGCCATTCGACCGGATCATCATTACCGCGGCGGCCGAAGAGCCGCCGCCGGCCGTCTGGGAGCAGCTCACCGAGGGCGGGGTCCTCGTCGGCCCCTTCGGCACCGCCGCCGAGCAACTGCTCTACGAAATGCACAAGATCGGCGGCCAGACCAAATCGCAAA
>DASRJB010000896.1:0-3326 GCA_035649715.1 Pirellulaceae bacterium | reverse complement strand
GCAGCGCTGTTCTCAGCCCTCCTGAGCCTGCTGACCCGCCCCCGCGCGATGGTGGCGTAGCGCCCGCAAACCTGCTGCGATCGGCGCAACCGGCCCGCGGGCTGGATTGCTTCGCGTAAGCCCTGACCTAGGGTTGCTGCGACGAGCGGCGGTGTTTCGCCGCCGGGCCGCTATTGCCTCGAGGTGGGCGATGACCTCCTCCCAAAAAACGTTGATCGCTGGTTGCCTGATCGGACTCGTGGGTTCGGGCGTGGCCGTCGGCTTCGCCCGCTATCAGCAGCAATCGCTGGACTTCTACGGCTCGCAGCCGCAGGCGGTGAGCGTGGCCACGCTGATCGAGCAGGGCCACCACGGCCCGCGGTGGATCGAGCTGACGAACTGGCAGCTCGGACCGCGAGCGGTCGTCAGCGACGAGCACGGACGGATCGAGGCGATCCGCCTTCCCGTCTTTCCGCGCGGCCAGACGCCAACGCCGATCCACGTCGTGCTGCGCAGCACCAAGAGCCGCAACCTGGACGACTTCAGCCTGCGGCTCGTTTCGCGCGAGACCTTCCGCGGCGCGCTGCTCGATGCAGGGCCCGGCGACGGGCTCCGCAAGCAACTGGCCGCGGCCTATCCGGGCCAGCCGCTGGCCGATCAGATCTGCGAGCTCGACATCGATTTCGGCGGGCCGCCCTTTGCCCGCTGGTCGAGCACCGTCCAGTCCGCGTCCGCCGGGCTGCTGTTGTTTGGAATTATCTGCATGCTGGGCTTCATCGGCAGCAGCTTCGCCCGCAAGGACGACCTGCCCGTGCTGGAGTCCGTGCCCAGCGGGCGGTAGTCGCTTGGTTACAACAGCGAGAGCGGATTGACGCGCGTCTTGAGCGGGAATGTGACTGGGCCGCCGACGCGGTGCGACTCGAACACCGCGGCGATCATTTCGACGGTCGTCCGGCCTTCCAGCACGCTGCACTCCGGCTGCCGGTCGTTCTCGATCGCCGAGAGCAGGTCCTTCACCGCCAGCACGTTGCCGGCGTCGAGGCCGCCCTCCTTGAGCGGCTCCGGCTTGCCGACGCCGGCGCTGGTGACCGGCTGCCACTGGGCCTTGCTGCGGCCGGGCGACCAGGCGGGATCGGCCAGGAACTGCACGCTGGGCAGATGGCCGGTGACGATTTCGACGATCCCCTTGCTGCCGAAGATTTGCAAGGCAAAGCGGCCCGCGCCGCCGCCCATTCCCCGTCGCGAGCCGAAATAGGCCGTCGCGCCATTCTCCAGGCCGTACATCGCGGCGACGTTGTCGCCAGCCAGCGGGCCGATGGCCTCGGGGCCGTCCTTCACGGCCGCTTTGGTCACTGGCTGGCCGTCCTGTTCGACGCGGGCAAAGCACCAGTTGGGTCGGCCGCCGAAATAGTGGATCAGGTTCATGATGTGGCTGCCGAGCACCCACAGGTCCTCGCCGCCGCCGCGGGGGTCTTCCTTGCCGCGGCCGCGCAGCTCCAAAACCGTGCCCAGCTGCCCGCCGTCGATCAGGTCGCGGATCGCCTGCAGCCGCGGGCTGTAGCGGGTCTGATGGGCCAGGGCCAGCTTCACGTCCTTGGCCTCGCAGGCGGCGACCATTTCGTCGGCCTCGGCGAGCGTGCGGCACATCGGCTTTTCCATGTAGATATGGATGCCGCGCTCGGCGGCCGCCAGCACCATGTCGCGATGCTCGCCCAGCCACCGCGGGCCGATGGCAACGATCTGCGGCTTCTCGGCGTCAAGCATCTGCCGGTAATCGGCATAGCCTTTGGGCGGCGTCTTGCTGTCGGCGGTGGTCAGACGCTTTATGGCATCCGCGCGGCCCTGCTCGTCACGATCCGCCACCGCGACCACCTGGCATTGCTCCGGAAGCTGCTTCCAGACCGTGTCGATGCCGTGGCCATAGTTTCCGTGGCCCGTGTGACCGATGACTGCGACGCGATATTTGGGCATGGGAGAGCTCCGGGGGTCGGGAGTCGGGGATCGGCAGTTAGGAGCCGCGGCCGTTTTTGGTGAGGTTGAAGTTCAGGTCCTTCTTGCCTTCAGCGCCGATGGTGGTTTGGAGCTTCGTTTGCTCGGCGTTGCTGTAGACCGGCGGGAGCAGCTCTTTGTAGGCCGCCAGCATCGGGTCTTCGTCCGGCTTGGCAATATAGTCGCTGCCGTCGGGGCGAATGTGCTTGCTGATGACCACCTTATACTCACCGGCCAGAGCGCCCGTCGCCCTGCCGTCGGCCGAGGCGATCGTAAATTTGCCGTCGGCACTGGTGCGGCCGAAGCCGGTCTGGCCCATGTTCTGGCCCTGCGGAATCAGTTGCACGGTGGCGTTGGCCAGCGGTTTTCCATCCAGCGTCACAACGCCCTCGACGGGCGGGGCCGCGCTCCCGCCACCGCAGCCGGCGATGGCCAGGGCGACGAGCGCAGCCGCAATCAAATATCGCTGCATCTTCGCTAAGTTACTGGCGGCGGGCTTCGCTAAGGCAGGTCGAACGTGTTTCCGTCGGAAATCCGGGCCATGGCGTCGCGGACCACCTGGGCGGCGTTCTGCGGCACGAACCGCACCGCGCCGTCCCCCATGCCAACCATGCAACCGTTGGGATGCAGGCTGCCGGGCCAGCCCCAGCTGCCGACGCGGCCGACTTTGAGGATCGGATTCGTCGGATAAATCCAGTTGTTGATTCCGTTGGGCGTGCCGATGTCGTTGCCGATCATGACCCAGCCGCGATAGGCCCAGGTGGTCGTCTCGCCGTTGTTCGTGTCGCGCGTCGATTCGCAGAAGGCGACCGTGTTGCTCGTGCCGTCGGTCACGTCGGCAAAGCGGCAGTCGCTGTTCTGGGCGAACATCCGCCTCGTGTTGTTGTTCCGCTGCCGCGTCCACTCGTCGCAGCGAAAGGCAAGCAGCGAGGAGAAGTCGTAGTTCGTCCGTGCTCCGCGGCCCAAGTTGCCAAGGTTGTAGCCGATCGAGTAAATGTCCGTGACGTTCGGGATGGAAGGATCGGTGATGTCGCTGGGGCAGAGGAAGATTTTGAGGTGCATGCGGGCGATCTGGGCATTGACGGCCGGCACGCCGCCGCCGGCGAGCTGCTCCTGGGCCGCAGTCGGAGGACAGCAGCCATCGTTGCCCACGGTGACGTTGCTGGCGGCTGCGGTATTGACGAATTGTTGGGCGGCGGCAGTCTGCTCGTAAAAGGGGAGCATCAGGAGCAATCCGTTCACATTCAGAATGCGATTGTTCGACGTGTTGGTGGCGGGCGGTGGCGACTGGCACCAGCCGTAGTTCAAGCCCGCCGGCGGAAACCGCTGAAAGGTGTCGTGATAGTTGTGCAGGGCCA
>DASRJB010000895.1:0-3317 GCA_035649715.1 Pirellulaceae bacterium | reverse complement strand
CGGCGGCTGCTTTGCTTCCTGGGCCGGCGCTGGCAGAGCCTGGAACCCAACGAGGATGATGGCGATGGTTTGCCATGCGGTGCGCAAGCGGTAATGCCGAGTCATGAGAGGTTCCGCAGAGATCCGACAGAAGCCATCCGAATAGCGGCCCCGATTGTACATGCCCGCCGATTGCTCCGCATTGCGACTATAGAGAGGGGATTGCGAATCGCATTGCGCGGGCGTGGAGGCAGGCACCATGGGAAGACGCCTTTGGTGGATCGCCAGGTGGTTCGGCGGAACTGTCTTCCTACTGCTCGCCCTGGCGTATCTGCTGCTGGACGTGTTCAAAGTCGGCAGCATCACCCTGCCCGAGAGTCAGCCGGTTCAGCAGGTCGTTCACCTGGAGCAGGGCTGGCCACAAGGTTGGAAGGTCGGCGAGACCCACTGGTTCCATCACGCCAACCAGGGAACCAAAGTGCTGCGGTATGACTGGTTCCTGGCCCTGGAGCGGCCGGAGCTGTCGGTCTGGCACGTCTTTCGAACGCCCGGGCTGTTCAGCTCGGAAGAATACCTGACGCGGTTTGGGTTCCTGCCTAGCGAGCGCGACCAGCGGCAGAATCCCGACCAGCTGCCGGTCGGCTTCGCGGTGAACGACAGCTTTCAGGAGCCGTTTGCCAGGCAGCCCTACGTGCCGCCGAAGGAAGGCAAACCTTATCCGTATGCCAAGCCGCCCTATCGCGTCGTCGGGCTGACGTGCGCCGCCTGCCACACGACGCAAGTCAATTACAACGGCACTGGCATCCGGATCGAAGGCGGGCCGGGGATGGTCGATCTGGGAACGTTCAAGGACGCGCTAGGCCGTGCCATTTTTTACACGAACCTTTTCCCCTGGCGTTTCGACCGGTTTGCCCGCCGCGTGCTGGGCAACGATTACAGTCCCGCAGCGAAGGCGCAGCTGCGGGCCGAATTGAAGGAGTTCCTGGACGCGGCGATGGCCGATCAGGAATTCGCCGCCAAGAAGCACCTCCACGACCTGAAGCCCGGATTTGCTCGAACCGACGCGCTCGGGCTGATCCTCAACCGCGTCTTCAAAGATCTCAACGAGGAGAACCTGGGAGTCACCGACGCCCCGGTCAATTTCCCGCACATCTGGGACGCGACCTGGTTCGACTGGGTGCAATACAACGCCTCGATCCGGCCGCCGATGGTCCGCAACATCGGCGAGGCCCTCGGCGTGGGCGGAATGGTCAACCTCGATCCCGCCAAGGGCGAGATGTGGAAATCGACCGTGGATGTCGAAAACCTCCATCGGATGGAGCAGCAGCTTTCCGGCCCAGCGCCGTTTCAGGGCCTGAGAGCGCCAAAGTGGCCGGCGGAAATCCTGGGAGCAATCGACTCCGAGAAACAGCAGCAAGGAATGGCGCTCTACGACGCCCGCTGCAAGAGCTGCCACTGGCTCGTGGACGACGCGACGGCCGCCCTCGAAGGTGGCAACCAGGCAGAAATCAGCCGCTATTGGACCGACCCCAACGATTTCGGCAAGCGCTTTCTCAAGACCAACTTCGGCCGCAGCGGCGACCTGGAGCGGATTGGGACCGACGCTTCTCAAGCCTTGAACTTCGCCCGCCGCGTGGTCGTGGTCGTGCCCGGCCAGCAGCTGATGGTCGCCGGCCAGGCGCTCGACTATACGACTAGCCGCGTCCGCGAGCAGAAGTATAAGGAGCTGGGGCTGACGGCCGACGAAAAGATCGAATACGACGCCTTTCGCCTGCCCTGGGAGACATTCCTGGACCAGCCGCTCAGCCAGCGCGCGGACGGCACTCCCGACCAGCGAAACAACGCCAAGCTGTTCGACGACTTCCCCGCCTACCAGGATTCCAGCGCCCGGCTGGCCTACAAGGCCCGGCCGCTGAACGGCATCTGGGCCACGGCGCCCTTTCTGCACAACGGCTCGGTGCCGAACCTCTATCAACTGCTCTCGCCGGCCACCGAGCGCGACAAGACGTTCTATCTCGGCTCCAAGGAATTCGACCCTGAGAAGGTCGGCGTCGTGACGAAGCCGATTGCCGGCGGCTCTCTGCTCGACACGTCGCTCCCCGGCAACTTGAACTTGGGGCACGAGTTTCGCGATCTGGCGCCTGGCGAAGCGAAGAGCACCAAGGGCGTCTTGGGCCCCGCCCTGAAGCATGACGAGCGAATGGCACTCATCGAGTATCTGAAGTCGCTGTGAAACGGCCGCCGCGATCGGGAGGCAACTGGTTGCTTGCCGAAGAGCGCGAGGTGTATTCTGCAAGAAGTAGGCCCTTGTGCCGGAAGGGGCCTGAAGGGAAGCGCAGCGACCTGAACCAATGCCACCCGCGGCCTGAGGTCCCGCCCGGCAGGCGGGACCTACGGAAGGGCAAAGCCATGGCCGAATTGCACATCACGCTCACCGAACCGGAACGCAAGTGCGTGGTCGAAGTGCTGGAGCGGGCGCTCAAAGAAACCCGCGTCGAGGAGCACCGCACTCGCGCGCCCGCCTATCGCGAGCACATCGCCGAGCAAGAGCGGTGCCTGTCGCACGTGCTCGACAAGCTCGCGCCGCCCAGCCACGTTTGACCGCCGGCCGCCGCCGGGCGACAATCGGCCCGCGTAATCAGAATCTGCCTCTCCGCAGGATCAACCTATGCCTTGCCGCATCCGCCGCTGGACGGCCGCCCTGACGCTGCTGCTTTTGGCCTTCGCCGTGCCGACATTGGCCGCGCCCCCCAACATCGTGTTCGTCATCGCCGACGACCTGGGCTACGGCGACGTCGGCTGCTTCGGCCAGACGAAAATCCGCACGCCCAATATCGACCAGCTCGCCAAGGACGGCCTGCGGCTGACGCAGCATTACTCGGGGAACGCTGTCTGTGCGCCATCGCGGTGCGTTCTGATGACCGGCCTGCATCCCGGTCACGCGCAAGTCCGCAACAACCGCGCGACGCCCCCCGAAGGGCAGTGGCCGCTCGTCGCCGGCACCGTGACGCTCCCGCGGCTGCTGCAGCAATGCGGCTATGTCACCGGCGGCTTCGGCAAGTGGGGCCTGGGCGGGCCGGGCAGCGACGGGCAGCCGCTGAAGCAGGGCATCAACCGCTGGTTCGGCTACTACTGCCAGGGCGTGGCGCACAATCATTACCCGACGTACCTGTGGGACGACGACCGCCGGTTTCCGCTGAAGAACCCTGAGTTCGCGGCCCATCAGAAGTTGCCCGACGGGGCCGACGTCAACGACCCCAAGTCCTATGCCGGCTATCGCGGCACGCAGTTCGCGATGGACCTGATCGCCGACGAAGCCGTGAAGTTCGTGCGGGACA
>DASRJB010000894.1:0-8214 GCA_035649715.1 Pirellulaceae bacterium | reverse complement strand
CGATCAAACAACAAAAAAACGCGACCTACCCCTTCGAGCAGCTCGCGCTGGTTAGCTCGAAAAATTGTTGTGCGGCAAGGACTTGCGCCACTTTACCGCAGCTTATAAAAGGATATGCGTCTGGGAAAAAAGTGTCAAGCTGGCTTGCCAGCGTAGGATAGGCCTCTGGCCTGTCCGGATTGATCATTTGTCATTCGCGAATCGCGCCAGCGACAGGAAATCGATTGGCAAGTCCGTCGAGCCGTCGAGCGCCAGTTCCGCCAGCGCTTCGCCCAGCACCGACGTGAACTTGAAGCCGTGACCGGACAAACCGGCGGCAAATAGTACATGCGGGTCGCGCGGGCTCCGGTCCACGATGAAGTGCTCGTCGGGCGACATCGTGTAGAAGCAGACGCAGCAGTGGCCGAGCTGGCGGGTGACGCCGGGCATTTGCGCGGCAAGAAACGCTTCGACGCGGGCCAGATCTGCCGCATCCAGCTCGCGCGGATCGTTCAGCGGGTCGGTGATGACCGCTCCTCCGCTGTGCTCGGCGACCTTGACGCCGAGCGTATCGATCTGAGGAAAGCCGTAATAGACTCCTTGCGGCAGCTCGTACAGGAACGTCGGGCAGCCGCGATCCTGGCGATATTCGGGCGCGGCAGTCGGATACCAATACAGGTGCTTTCGTCGCACGAAGAGCTTCACATTTAGTTCCGCCAGCAGCTGCGGTGCCCAGGCGCCGGCCGTCACGATCAGCTTCTTGGCCCGGAACGACTTGCCGGACTCCGTCGTGACGACGATGTCGCTGCCGCTGGTTTGGCGCGAGACAGCCGCCGAGCCGAACTGAAACTCCGCGCCGTGCAACTCGGCGGCATCCAAATGCGCCAGCACGCAGCGCTCGACCTTCAGATAACCGGCCGCGGGCTCAAAGACCCCGACGCAGTCCTGGGGAACGCGAAAGCCGGAGTAACGCCGCTGAACTTCGTCGCCGTTGAGCGAGTCGACGCTCAGCCCATGCAGCCGGGCCGCCTCCAGCACGCCGCGAACGACGGTGCCCTCCGGCGGGCCGACCTGCAGCAGGCCGACCTCGTGAAGTAAGCCTTCGCCCGCAATCGGCTCCAGCTCCCGCCACAGCTCGTACGCCCGCAGCAGCAGCGGCACATAGTCGGGATGTTCGAAATAGGCCTGGCGGATGATCCGCGTTTCGCCGTGCGAGCTGCCCCGGTCGTGCCCACCCGGAAAACGGTCGATCCCCAGCACCTTGGCCCCCCGCCGCGCCGCATGAAACGCCGCCGCGCTGCCCACGCCGCCCGTGCCGAGAATGATGACGTCGTAGGTCATGAAATTCGTTGCTTTCCAAGAAATAATCGCTCACTGTGGCGCATAGTACTACCAGTGTCCAGCGTGCGAGGGGACATCCGCTTGCAGCAGCCTGATGCGTCCGCGGAATTGGCAGAGTCGAATGCGGCCCTGGCGGAGTTGTTTCGCGAGCAGCGGCTGCCGCTCCAGCAGTTCCTGCTGGGAATGCTCCGCAACCGGGCCGAGGCCGACGACGCCTTGCAGCAGGTGTTCCTCAAGCTGGTCGAAAACTGGGCCACGCTGAGGCTCGACACGGCAAAGTCCTGGCTGTTCACGGTTGCCTACCATGAAGCCATGGCGGCACGGCGGCGGCGATTCCGGCAGGAGTCGGCGCTGGCCGAATTGTGGTCCCGGCCCGTGTGGCAGAGCCAGGCGTCGCCGCCGGACGCGGCCGAGCGCCGGGAAGAAATTGAAATCGTGCGCAGCTCGCTGGACGCCCTGCCCGCCGCCCAGCGGGAAGTGGTCGAGCGGCGAATGTTCCGGAATCAAACGTTTCAAGCAATCGCCAATGAGTTGGGCTGCCCTTTAGGAACGGTCCTGACGCGGATGCGATTGGCGCTGAAGGCGTTGGGTGAGCTGTTGGAGGAATAGCCTTGTCCGAAGAACGTGACGAACTCGACCTGCTGGCATTTCGGTATGTCGCCGGCGAACTGACGCCCGCAGAGGCCGCGGCCTTCGAGCCACGCCTGGCCGACGACCAGGCGGCCCAAGTCGCCGTCAGCCGGGCGGTGGGACTGTCGCAGCGATTGGCATCGGCGGCGCCGCCCGCGGACCAGGCGGCGCCCGCTCGAAAAAGCGCGCTGGTTTGGGCACAGCCGCTGGGCTGGATGGCGATCGGCGCGGCCAGCGCCGTGCTGGCCGTGAACCTGTTCTGGCGGCCTGCCGCCGACCGCAATGCCAGTCCCGCCACCAACGTGCAACCTGCGGGCGGCTCGCCGGTGGATGCCCTCGTGTGGGCCCGCCTCCAGTCGGAACAGGAGTGGACTGCGGCTGATTTGGAGGACTGGCTCGACCAGCCCGAGTCGCCGGACGACAGCGAGGAGCCCCCGCCAGCCCCGGAGGTTCCCTCCTGGGTCTTCGCAACCAAGCGCCCCTCCAAGGGCGGAGTGAATCCATGATCGCGCGAACGACACTTTGTGTGCTGCTGTTGACCTGGCTCGTATCCGCGGCCGACGCCCAGCAGCGCGGTGATACTGGCGGCGGGCTGCGCGGCCAGCCTCGGCCCGCCAACAAGCGCAATCCCACGCCGCGCGATGCGGAAGCCGCCCCGCCGGCCGGCATGCGGCTGCCAAAGACGGCGCCCCGCTCGATCACGTTCACGCCCGAGCGCGAGGCGGCGGCGCTGGCGTTCGTCGCGACGCACCGGCCCGAGTTGCCTCCCGTGCTCGAGGATCTCAAGGCCCGCCAGCCGTCCGAATATCAACGGGCGATCTGCGATTTCTTCTGGGTCAGCGAAACGCTGGCGGCGATGCGGCAGGCCGACCCACAGCGGCACGACCTGGCGCTGCGGACCTGGCGGCTGGAAACGCTGACGCACTTGCTGACGTCGCAACTGGCCGGCCGGCCTGCCGATGCCGAGCGGCTGCGGACCGAACTGGCGCAGGCCGTGCAGCAGCTCGTCGATGTGCAGATCGAAACCTCGGCCTACGACCTGAAGCGGCAAGAGGCCCAGTTGCGCCGCGCCCAGGAGCGGCATCAGCGGCTGGCCGACCGGCGGAACGACCTGGTGCGCGAGCGCCTCGGCGCCCTCGAGCAAGCGATCGAACAGACAACCGCACCGTAGCGGCTTCCAGCCGCCGAACAGGAGCGAACGATGCGAAAGACCTGGACGAAACTCGTGGCGCTTGGCATCGCCATGCTGTTGGCGTTGTCCGGCGAAGCGTTGGCGCAGCGCGGCGGGCTGCGACCTGCCAACCCGCAGACGAAGGGCGCGACCGAAGCGCCGGCCGCCACGGGTAAGGTGGTCGCCTACGAAGCGGGCAAGTCGATTGCGCTGGAAACGACCAACCGCAACGGCATGCAGCGCCGGGAGTTCAAGATCGACAAGGACCAGACGAAGATCGAGCTCCCACCGCGGATCAAGGAAATCGCCGTGGGCCAGACGCTGTCGGTGTGGGCCCTCAAAGAGACGCCGGACGTTGCGGCCAGAATCGGGACCGGCGGCCCGGCTGCACCCGTCAACCCCGCCAATCCGCGCCGCCCCAATCGCGGCCAGACGCCGGCCGGCCCGCCGATTGTGGCCGGGCAGGTCGTCGCGTACGAAGCCGACAAGTCCCTCACAATCGAAGTCCGTCAGCGCGGCGGGCAGGTCCAGCGCAGCGAGTTTGCCATCGCGAACGACCAGACGAAAGTCGAATTCGTCGGCGAAGCCAAGGCCCTCGCCGTCGGCATTCCCGTCACGGTGACTCCCGATAAGGACAACGCCAAACTTGCGGCCCGCATCGTCGCCGGAGCGGCGATGAACGTGCGGCCGCAGCGGGGCAACCGTCCCAATCCAAATCCGAATCCGCCAAACGCCCCCGCGCCGGAAGCCGCCCGGCCACCGGTCACCGTTCGCCCGCCGCGGCCGGCGGTGACCGGCCTCGCGCCGCGCTCGGTCGCGGAGCAAATCGACCGGCTCATTCACGAGCGGCTGGCGGCGGAAAAGATTCCCGCCTCGCCTCCTGCGGACGATGCCGAGTTCATCCGCCGGCTCTACCTCGACGTCGTAGGCGTGATTCCGCCGACCGAGAAAGTCGTGGCCTTCATTAGCAATCGCGAGAGCGACAAGCGGGCCAGGCTGATCGACGAATTGCTCGCCAGCGAGGATTACGGCCGGCATTTCGCCGACGTGTGGTGTGATCGCATCAACGTCAAGGACCTGCCCATTTATCGCGAGCCGTTCTGCGATTGGATGTCGGCCAGCCTGAACGCCGGCCGCGGCTGGGACGAGATCGTCTTGGACATGCTGACGGCCGAAGGGAGCTTCAACTTCATCACCCGTGGCAGGCGTTTGGGCTCGACCGAGCCGCAGGCGCTGTTCCTGCTGCTCAACACCGAAGAAGGACAAGGCAAAGGACCGAATCCGGCCTGGCTGGCCGGCGAGAGCGGCCGGCTGTTCCTCGGCGTTCAACTCCAGTGCGCCGAGTGCCACGACCACCCGTTCACCGCTTCCTGGAAGCAAACCGACTTCTGGGGGCTGGCCGCGTTCTATAGCGGGCTCAAGGCCGAGCGGCCACAGCAACAGCAGGGACTGCGCTGGGTCGAGACACCAGCCACCGAGGCGGTCAACATCTCCATTCCCGCGACCGCGCTGAAGAATGTCGGCCAGACGGTCCCCGCCCGGCTGCTCGGCTCGGCGGGGGACTACAAAGCGGCAGATAGCGAGCTGCTGCGGCAGTCGCTGGCCCGCTGGATGACGGCCGCGGACAACCCGTACTTTCCCAAGGCGACCGCCAACCGCGTGTGGGCCCACTTTTTCGGCCGGGGGCTGATCAACCCCGTGGACGACATCCGCCCCGATAACCCGTGCAGCCACCCGGAAATTCTGCAGCTGCTGGGCGACGAGGCGAAGCGCTCGCAGTTCGACGTCAAGCACCTGATCCGCTGCCTGTGCCTCACTGCGGCATACCAGCGGACGAGCGTGCCTGTGGCCGGCAACCAAGACGACGCAGCGTACTACAGCCACGTTGCCGTCAAGACGATGGGACCGGGCGTGTTCTACGACTCGCTGAAGGCGGCCACCGGCTGGGCCGAGTTGAAGCTCGGCCTGCCGGAGCGGAAGACCAAGCTGACCGTGCTGACGCAGTTCACGCCCCGCGAGGTGTTTGTCGATTTCTTCCGCGCCGCTCAGGGCGAGGAGGCCAGCCCGCTCGACAACGACCACGGCATCCCGCAGGCCCTCAAGCTGATGAACGCAGCCCAGCTCAGCGGCCCGGGCCCGGTCGTGCAGCGTTTGGCAGCCGCGGGCGTCAACCGCGAGCAGGCCCTCGAGCAGCTGTACCTGACAGCGCTGGCCCGGCCGCCCTCGTCCGCCGAATCCGCGCTCGTGGCCGAATTCCTCGCCCAGCGGAACGACGCTTCGCCGGAGCAGGGTTATGCAGCTGTGCTGTGGACGCTGATCAACAGCGCGGAGTTCGTCAGCAACCACTGAGCGGAGTGAGTGTTGAGTGGTAGGTGGTGAGTGGTAAAGGAGCGTGTCATGGCTGCGAACTGCAAATCGTTTTCCCGTCGCGACTTTTTCCGCCTGGCCGGCGCTAGCGTCGGCGGCGCCAGCGCCTCCGGCTGGTTGTCGGTGCTCGCCGGCCATGCGGCTGAGGCGGTGGCAGCGGGAAAGAAGCACAAGTCCTGCATCCTGCTCTACATGAGCGGCGGGGCGAGCCACATCGACACATTCGACCTCAAGCACGGCGGCGAAACCGGCACCGAGTTCCAGGCGATTGCGACGTCGGTCCCCGGCATTCAGATCAGCGAGCACCTGCCCAAGGTCGCGAGGCTGATGCACCACGGGGCGATCATCCGCAGCATGAACACGGTCGAGTCGGACCACGACCGCGGCCGCTACCTGATGCACACCGGCTTCTCGCGCTCCAACGGCGGCGTGCCTTATCCGAGCCTCGGCGCACTCGTCTCGTCCGAGCTGGGCGAAAGCGGCTTCCTGCTGCCGAACTTCGTGGTCTGCAACCTGCACGACCGGCTGGACCCGGCATTCACGGGCTACCTGCCGCCGCAGCACCGGGGCCTGATCCTGCCGGACCTGGATAAGGGCATTCAGGACATCCAGCCTGCGGTTTCGCAGTCTGAACTGAAGGGTCGCCTCGACTTGCTGGGTCAATTGGATGCTGCGTTCCAAGGAAAGTACCACGCGCCACAGGCGGCCGCTCACCGGGCCAACTACGGCCGCTCGTACGATCTGATGCGGGCGGAGCAGCTCAAGGCGTTCGACCTCTCGCTGGAGCCGGCCGCGTCGCACAGCCGCTACACGCCGCAGCAATTCGATCCGCGTAATTCCCAGCAAAACGGCCTCCGCGATTTCGGCAAAGGGTGCCTCTTGGCCCGCCGGCTGATCGAAGTCGGCGTGCCGTTCGTCGAAGTGGTGCTGCAAAGCTGGGACACGCACCAGAACAACTTCCCCCGCACCAGGCAGCTCTGCGAGGCGCTCGACGCGCCCTGGAGCGCCCTGATCGAGGACCTCAAGGACCGCGGCCTGTTGGACAGCACGCTGGTGATCTGGATGGGCGAATTCGGCCGCACGCCCCGGATCAATCCCAGTGGCGGCCGCGACCACTTTGGCCGCGCCTGGAGCACGGTCCTGATGGGCGGTGGCATCAAGGGCGGTCAGGTCGTCGGCCGCACCGACCCGACCGGCGGCACGGTCGAGGACCGCCCGGTTTCCGCCGGCGATTTCTTTGCTACGATCTGCCAGGCCCTCGGCATCAACCCGGACAAGAACAACGACGGCCCTGGCGGGCGGACCGTGCGAATCACGGCCAAGGGTGCTCAGCCGGTTCTGGAATTGTTTCCCGGCTAGATTCGTGAATCACGGCAGGTTGCCGAGCAGCACAATCTGCGGATGCGCGAGCGACATCAGCCGCTGGTCGGCTGTGACGAGCTTGCACTGTTCGCGTTCCGCAAGCGCGATGTAGAGGCAATCGTAAACGCCGATGCGGTGCAGGGAGGAAAGCGCGACGGCACGCGAAAGCAATGGCAGAAAGGGATGCAAATCGACAACCGTCGCAAGCACATTTTGCAGCCGCGGGACGGCATCAGAAACTGCGATAATTCCGCGACGTTCTGCCCGTGTCAGGCCGTGTGCGACTTCGACAGCGAATGTGTCCGGTGCGAGCAGGGAATGAATGCCATTCAGGTAGTCGTCCCGCAGCGAAAGTGATTTCGCGGCATCCGCCTCAGGCAAGACCCACTTGAGCGCGACCGAGGCGTCGAGCACATACTTCATTTGCGGGCATCACGAATCAGATCGACCGCGACATCGACCGTGCCAATGCGCCGCCGCAGCTCCTCGCGCGCGGCGTCCATTTCTTCGCAGGCCTTGCGCATCGCCTCCGGGTCGCGCTCGCCGCGTATCAGGCGATCGATCGTCTCTTGGAGCCTGATCATTGCGTCCGATGAAATCGCAGTGGTCATACTTGAATTGTTCAACGAAATTCAGTCGCGGTCAATCGAAAGCCGCGCGAAACGGCCTGAGAAGTGCGATTGCCGCCGCCATTGGTTACAGCAAATCCAGCGGATCGACATCGATCACCCACTGCAGCCCTTCGATCGGCTCGAATCTTTCGGTGACGCTGCGAACCGCGGCGCGGAGCTCGTCGGTGGCGGGGCTGCACAGCAGGATGTGATAGCGGAACAATCCGCGGAGCTTGGCAATCGGGCACGGAGCCGGGCCGAGAACGCGGTGTTCGATCGCGGCGGCTTCGATCGCCGCGCGGAGCTTTTCGCAGGCCGATTCGGCGAACTGGTCCACGGCCGGCTCGCTTTCGCCGCGGACGATCAACCGGATCAGCGAGGCGAACGGCGGATAAAGGTGCGCCCTTCGCGAGGGCAGCTCGGCGGCGGCGAAGCGGGCGTAGTCGTGGTCGATCGCGGCCAGGATCGCGTAGTAGTCGGGCGAAAAGGTCTGCACGAGCACGCGGCCTCCCTTGTCGCCGCGGCCGGTGCGGCCGGCGACCTGCGTCACGAGCTGAAACGTCCGCTCGGCCGCCCGCAGGTCGCAAAAATGCAACGTCGTATCCGCGTTGACCACGCCGACCAGCGTCACGTTCGGAAAATCGAGCCTCTTGGCGATCATCTGCGTCCCCAGCAGGATCTTCACCTCGCCGCTCTTGAATCTGGACAGCGCCGCCTCGTGGCTGCCGGGCCGCTGCATCGTGTCGCTGTCCA
>DASRJB010000893.1:0-5809 GCA_035649715.1 Pirellulaceae bacterium | reverse complement strand
CCGCCGCCGGCGTGCTGTTTCGCGAGGGGCAGCTCTACCTGACGTGCATCCCGCATCTCTGGCTGCTGAAGGACGCCGACGGCGACGGCCGGGCCGAGACTCGCAACTCGCTCAGCGAGGGCTACGGCGTGCGGTTCGCCTTTCGCGGCCACGACATGCACGGCCTGATCGTCGGCCCCGACGGACGGCTCTATTTCAGCATCGGCGACCGCGGCCTCAACGTGAAACAAGGCGATCGCCAGCTGGTCAATTCCGAATCCGGCGCGGTCCTGCGCTGCGAGCCGGACGGCTCGAACCTGGAGCTGTTTGCCACCGGCCTGCGCAATCCGCAGGAATTGGCCTTCGACGATTTCGGGAACCTCTTCACCGGCGACAACAACAGCGACAGCGGCGACCGGGCCCGCTGGGTCCACGTCGTGCAAGGCGGCGACAGCGGCTGGCGGATGGCCTATCAGTACTTGAGCGACCGTGGACCGTTTAACCGCGAGAAGATCTGGCAGCCGTACGATCCTGTAGGGAACGCCCTCCGTGGCGTTCCCGAGCAGCCGGCGTACATCGTTCCGCCGGTGGCCAACTTTGCCAGCGGCCCGTCGGGGCTGGCCTATTATCCGGGCACGGGCTTGCCCGAGCATTTCAAGAACCGCTTCCTGCTGGTCGATTTTCGCGGCGGGCCGGCCAACAGCGGCGTCCGCTCGCTGCGGGTCAAACCCAAAGGGGCGACGTTCGAGCTCGTCGATTCCGAAGCGACGATCTGGCGGGTGCTGGCGACCGACGTCGACTTCGGCCCCGACGGCGCGATCTACCTCAGCGACTGGGTGAACGGCTGGGACGGCGAAGGCAAGGGCCGCATCTACAGGTTCGCGCCGACCGACGCTGCGATTCGGGACGCTGCTCGCGAAACGCAGCAGCTGTTGACCGAGGACTTTTCGAAGCGCTCGGCGGATGAGCTGATCAGGTTGCTCGCCCATTCCGACCGTCGCGTCCGCCAGGAATCGCAATTCGCGCTTGTCGGCAAGCGAGAAGCTGCCGCATTGACGATGGCTGCCAAGACGAACGACAACCAACTCGCTCGCCTGCATGCCCTGTGGGGATTGTCGCAACTCCAGCGCCAGGGTGGCTTGCCGGCCCAGCTGATTGCCCACGTATTGCCGCTGCTGGATGACCCCGACGCCGAAATTCGCGCCCAGTCGGCCAAGATGCTCGGCGAGGCTAGCGATATCGCCGCGGCCGACATGCTGATCGCCCACCTGAAGGATGACAGCCCGCGCGTCCGGTCCTTCGCGGCGCAGTCGATCGCCAACCTCGGGCAGCCCAGGGCCATCGAGCCGCTGCTGAAATTGCTGGAAGATAACGCCGACAAGGATCCCGTGCTGCGGCACGCCGCGGTGATGGGGCTCGTCGGTTCGGCCGGCCGTTCGTCGGAGGCGCTCGTGGCGCAGGCCAAACATCCCTCGCCGTCGGCCCGCCTCGGCGTGCTACTGGCCCTGCGGCGGCTCGGCGCGGCAGAGGTCTCGCAGTTTCTCAACGACGCTGATCCGTGGATCGTCGTCGAGGCCGCGCGGGCCATCCACGACGTGCCGATTCCCGCGGCGATGCCCAAGCTGGCGGCATTCCTCAGCCGGGGCAGCCGCGATGAGGCGGTGATGCACCGCGTGCTGAACGCCAACTACCGGGCGGGCACGCCCGAGGCGGCCCAGGCGATCGCGGCGTACGCCGCCCGCGGCGACGTGCCGACGAATCTGCGGGTGGAGGCTCTGGAGATGTTGGGCCGCTGGGAAAAGCCGTCCGGCCGCGACCGCGTGTTGGGCATGTGGCGTCCGCTGCCCGATCGCCCGGCCGCCGATGCCGCGGCGGCCCTGCGGGCGAACCTGGCCGGCATCTTCAAGGGCTCCGACCGCGTCCGCGAGCGGGCCGGACAGTCCGCAGCGACGCTGGGCATTAAGGAGGTGATTCCCGAGCTGCGGACGCTGCTAGCCGATACGTCGCAGCCCGCCGCCGCGCGGGCCGGCGTGCTTTCGGCTCTAGTCACGTTGAACGACGAGGGGGTTGAGGCCGCCGCTCGCGGCGTCCTGAGCGACAAGGAGCCGGCCGTCCGCGCCGCAGCCCGCACGACTCTGGCCCAGGGCGGCGCCGAAGACGCCGTCGCGCTGTTGACCGCAGCCGCGGAGCAGGGCGAGCGGGTCGAGCGTCAAGCCGCGCTGGCCGCGCTGGGTTCGCTCAAGGCCGAAGCGGCGGGCGCCGCGCTCGCGCGCGGACTCGACCAGCTGCTGGCCGGCTCGTATCCGGCAGACTCCCGGCTGGACCTGCTGACCGCTGCCGCGAAGTTCGGCGGCGATTCGCTCCAGCAGAAGCTCGCCGAGTTCGAGGGCCGCCGCGCGAAGGACGACCCGCTTTCGCCTTTTGCGGAATGTGCCGACGGGGGCGATGCCACGCGCGGCCGGCAGCTGTTCTTCGAGCGCTCGCAGCTCTCCTGCGTCCGCTGCCACAAGATCGGCGAGACCGGAGGCGACGTCGGCCCGGAGTTGACCCGCATCGCAGCCGACAAAAAGCGCGACTATCTGCTCGAGTCTCTCGTCGCCCCCAGCAAGACGATCGCCAAGAATTTCGAATCGGTTGTGGTTCTCGACATCGACGGCGTGCAGCACACGGGCATCGTCAAACAGGAAGACGGGCAAAAGCTGACGCTCATGACCCCCGAAGGCCGGCTGGTCACGATCGCCCAGGACCGCATCGACGGCAGGAAGCCCGGCCAGAGCTCGATGCCCGAGGATCTGCTCAAGTACGTCACGAAGGCGGAGCTCCGCGACCTGGTCGAGTTTCTGGCGACCCTAAAGTGACCGCGAGGCCACCGAGCGTCGCAAATCCTTTTGCCACAATAGCTTATGACTTTCTGGGCGGCAGCCGCATCGCGGGAATATTTCCCCGCAAGCGGTGCTCTATGTGTGTGGGACAGATGATGCGCTGCCCACTCGCCGCTCTCGCTGTTGAGGGCGCATTGTTAACTCTCTGTTGAGGACTTTGTGATGAAGAAGTTTGCTCTGGCCTTGGGGTTCCTTTCGCTGACGGCTTTTGGCTGCACCACGGAGACGCCGACGCCCACGCCGCCGACCGTCGATGCTGCCGCGGATGCCGCCAAGGCCGCGGGCGATGCCGCCGCCGAAGCTGCCAAGACCGCAGGCGACGCCGCTGCGAATGCTGCCAAGGCCACCGGTGACGCCGCCGCCGAAGCTGCCAAGAACGCCGGCGACGCCGCGAAGGCCGCCATCGAAGGCGCTAAGGGCGCCCCCGAAGCCCCCAAGCCGTAGCTTGCGGAGGGTTCAAACCCTCAGGCGCCAGTTCGTGAAACGCTGAAGAGCGATGCCCAAGGCGTCGCTCTTTTTTTGCGCGCCGCTGGCGCCTGCCACCTCGCCGCATTGCGAGTCAGCGGCTAAACTTTGAACTGTCTCTTCGTTCAAGACGTAGTCGTCGTTGGCCGCCCGAGGCGCTTACGCAGGCCGCATCGCTAGCACTGCCGTCAGATTCGGCACAGGCCGGCGATTTTTCCCAAATTGCGCCGCCTTGGTCTAATTCCTTGGATCGAGATTGGGCCGGCGGTCGAAAGAGCACCGTGAGGAACGCGCGGGCCCTGCCGACCGCGACCGGTGCTGCACGGAGAGCCGACGTCGTCAACACCTTTCGGGATCGGTTTAACATGCATACGATGGAGCCCTCGCTCGCCGAGCGAGTCGATCAGGCGATTCAGACCATTCCGTACGTCAGCGGGCGCACGCTCCGCTTCGAGACCGACGGCAGCCGCGTCACGCTGCAAGGCTGCGTCAAATCGTACTTCCACAAGCAGATGGCGCAGGAAGTCGTCCGCCGCGTCGCGGGCGTCGAAGAAGTCGAGAACTGCCTGGAAGTGATGTGGGTGTGATTTCAATGCGGAATTCGGAGTGCGGAATGCGGAGTTGAATTCCGCATTCCGCATTCCGTATTTGCTTACCTCGGCTTCGCCGGCCGATAGCCCATCACCGCGTCGGTGCGGTTCTTGTACGCGGGAAAGTGGTCGGCCAGCCGGCAGATTCGCAGCACGTCGTAATTGGCGGGCGAAAGGCCACTGAGCCGCAGCATGCCGCCCTCGGCTGAAATCCGCTTGTGCAGGCGGACGAGCTGACCGACCATCCAGCTCCGCAGGAACTTCACCTGCTCCATCTCCAGCACGACCCGATGGCAAAAGCTCTGCTCGAGCTTTTCCCAGATCATCTCGGCCAGCGCGATTTCGCCGGTGTCGCCGGCGTGCGGCGGCTGCAGGCGAATGAACATCCAATCGGGTCCGCGGTCGATCTCGAGCGACCACTCCGGCGCGACTTCGAGCAACATGATCCGCCTCCTGTGCGGCAGCCCAGAACTGGGCCGCCAGAAACCCACCCGCACCATCCCCGCAGTTGATGATACGCCGGGACAATCAAACCGCAATGGCGCAGCAGGAAAACGCTGCCGGAGCGCCGCGCCGAGCGCGCCCGCCCCTTGCCGGCAGTCTGTGCCAGCACAATACTACGAGACGACCTTTCGCCCGATTTCACGCAAAACTGCCCATTTTCAGCGAGGAAAATGCCATGTCGCGTCCTGGTGCTGTCACTTTCAAGGGAACCCCGCTTACGCTGGCCGGCGAAGCCGTGAAGGTTGGCCAGCCCGCGCCGGACTTCACGCTGCACTACTTCGAGGGCGGCCTGAAGACGATCAAGCTGGCCGACCTCAAGGGCAAGCCGTCGTTCATCAGCGTGGTGCCGTCGCTCGATACGCCCGTCTGCCAGATTCAGACCAAGAAGTTCAACGAGCAACTGGCCGCGCTGGGCAGCAAGATCAACGCGGTGACGGTCAGCCTCGACCTGCCGTTCGCCATGAACCGCTTCTGCGGGGCCGAGAGCATCAAGAACATGCGCTGCGGCAGCGACTACCAGGACCGCAGCTTCGGCAAGAGCTACGGCATGCTGATCGAGGAGCTGAAGCTGCTGGCCCGCGGCGTGATCATCCTCGACAAAGACGGCAAGGTCGTTTATGCCGAGACCGTCAAGGAAGTCGCCAGCGAGCCGAACTACGACGCGGCCCTGGCGGCGCTCAAGAGCGTCGCGGCCTAGCCTCGCGAGCGCGGCGAGCGGGAGGCGTCAGCCTCCCGATGACTCACCATTTTCGTCGTGCTGAATGACCGGGAAGCTGACGCTTCCCGCTCGCCTTTCCAGGGAGTTGTGAGATGTCCCGCTTCGTGATGGCACTGACTTGTTGGCTGGCAGCAACTGCTCTGGCACAGGAGCAGCCGGAGAAGGCCAAGCCGGCCGATCCACCCGCCAAAACAGAGAAGAGCGACAAGGCGGAAAAGAGCGACAAGACTCCGGCCGAGCAGTTCGCGCAGCTGTATGGCGAGTGGTCCGCGCTCGACAAGCGGCTGAACGAGCTGCAGGACAGTTACGCCACCGCCGCGCCCGCCGCCCGCGAAGAGATCAAAAAGCAGTACACCGAGCTGGTCACCCGCTCGACCGAGATGATTCCGAAGCTGCGCGTGGCGGCAGAAGCGGCCTACGTCGCCGCGCCGAACAAGGACGCGGACGTAACCAAGACGCTGATCGGTATCGTGGCCTACGACGTCCGCCGCGACGAGTACGAGAGCGCATTGAAGCTGGCGAAACTGCTCGAGGAAAACAAGTGCGACGAGGCCGTGCTGTACGGCGTCGCCGGCCAGGCGGCCTACAGCCTCGACGATTATGAAACGGCCGAGAAATACCTGGCGATCGCCGACAAGGCGGGCAAGCTGGACCGCGAGGGCCAGAACATG
>DASRJB010000892.1:0-2617 GCA_035649715.1 Pirellulaceae bacterium | reverse complement strand
GAAGGGAAAAGCCGTCTTCGCCAAGCGTTGCGCCAACTGCCATCGGCTGGAAAATGCTGGCCACTACGTCGGTCCCGATCTGGCGGCACTCACCGACCGCTCGGCGACCGCCATGCTCACGGCGATCCTCGATCCGAACCGGGCGGTGGAAGATAAGTTCCTCGATTATCTGGCGCTGACCACCGACGGCCGCCAGGTCACTGGTATGCTCCTGGCCGAAACGGGCAACAGCATCACGCTCGCCGGCCAGGAATCAAAGCAGACGGTGCTGCTGCGCTCTGAGATTGAGCAGCTCAAGAGCAGCGGCAAGTCGCTGATGCCCGACGGCGTGGAAAAGGAAATCCCGCTGGCCGACATGACCGACCTCTTGACGTATCTCAAGTCGATCGGCGCACCGCCGAAAAAATTCCCCGGCAACGAGCCGGAGGTCGTGCGGGCCTTCAACGACGGCTCGATCCGCCTGTTTGCCGAGAACGCCCGGATCTACGGGCCGACCGCCATCTTCGAGGAGAAGTGGCGAAACGTCGGCTGGTGGCAGAGTCCGGAGGACCACGTGATCTGGTCGCTGGAAGTGCCGACGGCCGGCGAGTACAGCGTGGTGATCGACTACGCCTGCGACAGCGGCGCGGCGGGCGACTCGTACGTGATCGACATTGCCGGCCAGCGGATCGGCGCCAAGGCCGAAGCGACCGGCACCTGGGACAACTATCGCGGCAAGACGCTGGGGACCGTCAAGCTGCCCGTGGGTCCAACCGAATTGGTCGTGCGTCCCGATGGGCCGATCCGCTCGGCGCTGATGGACCTCCGCGGCATTCGGTTGGCGCCGGTGAGCAAGTAGTTCTTAGCCGGGACCCGACAGGTCCCGGAATGCGCGTCGAACGCCGAACGTTCTCCGGGGGCTGTTAGCCCCCGGCTAAGGGCAACGATCGCTACCGCGCAATCTCGAACGACGAAAACTCGCCGCTCGCTTCGAGCCGCCTAGCGTCCGTGCGCGATATGTTCCCCGCCATCGAGTCGGCAATCTTGGCCAGATAACGATCGACCTCTTTTTCTTCCCCTTCCGCCACGAGTTGCACGCGGCCGTCGGGCAAATTGCGCACAAAGCCCGTAACGACAAACCCGCGAGCGATCCACTGAGCATTGAACCGAAAGCCGACGCCCTGGACGCGGCCCGAATAGTGAACATCGGAGCGGACTTTCATGACGTGCGCCTCGCGTACGCTGGGCTGCTAGCGGGCCAACTTTCGCTATTCACCATATTCCCCGCCGACCGCTAAGATACCGCCGATTGTAACGGCGGTTAAGGAGCACGAAGCCATGAATGGCGTCGCATTGCTGGTGGCGTTGTCCGCGCTCGGGATCGATCACACCTGGCGGTCCACGCAGGAGGGCCAGGTGGAATACGTCCTCCAGGTGGAGCCCGTGTTTCTCCAGGCGCTGATTGACGGCCAGGAAATCAAGAGTGAACTCCCCCCCGCAATGCAGCGCGCCGATCGGATCTGCATTCGCATCGGCAGCAGCAGCCTCAAGCAGCTCGACCGCGTCGCACCCGACTGGCCCGATTTGCGTCAGCCCGCTGAGCGTCAGGCGACCGAGCGCGCGATCGAAGTGCCGCCGGCGATCTATGCCGATGCGGCGGGACAGGCATACAAGTCGTATGAAGTGACGCACGGCTGGACGCCCGCTGGCGACGAGGAATCGCAGTATCTCTTGCAGATCGACCCCACGCTGGTCAAGTCGCTACGTGAAGGGGACGAGCTTTACGCGGCGATCCTCCCCGAGGCGGGGGAGGTGCGCTCGTTTGTCATCACGGCCGGCCGAGAGGACCTGCCGCGTCAATCGGCCAAGCCGGCAGTCGCGGTGGCCCAGTTGCAGACACGAGGCGCCGGCGAAGCATCCGCCGATCCAACGCTCACCGACCTGACACAGCCGGAAGCGGGCTCGGTCTATGGCGATGGTCAGGCGTCCGTGACAAGGCCGCCGCCTGGCGCGTCAGCGCCCCTGCGGTCGGGCATGCGGCCGGGCTGGAACATATCCGATGCCCAGGACGCCGGCAATCAAACCGCAATTCCTTATGCGGCCGGCCAGTCACCGGCCACGACGCTTCAGCCGCCCGATACATCGCTGTTGGACGTGCCGCCCTTCGATCACGAGCAGTTCTCGGGGCGCACGACAAGCGGCGGCACACGCGCGGGCACGACGGCGGCGGGGAGTGGCGCAGCGGCCGTCAAAAACACTGCCCCGCGTCACCCTTCGCAGCAGCCCGCGACTTCATCGCGGCCAAACGTGCGCGGCCAGGACCGCCGCATCGCCCAGGAGAACGATTGGCAAGTTGAGGAGCCGGAAGCGCGCCTGGCGTCGCGAACGACCGCTCCACCATCGAGTATGATCGACGATTCTCCGCGCCGCGGCACAACCACCCGCAGCGCCGAAAGTGCCGCCGACAAGGAACCGCAATTTCCCGTTCTGCCGTTCACTCTCAGTTTGTTTGCGCTTTTCTTGTCGCTGGGCGGCAATCTGTATCTCGCGTGGACGGCGGCCGAGTTTTACAGCCGGTATAAGCTGGCCGTGGAGCGGCTGCGGAGCGCAGCTCGATGAGCTGGCCGGTTTCCGCGCG
>DASRJB010000891.1:0-7440 GCA_035649715.1 Pirellulaceae bacterium | reverse complement strand
AACGCGCCGTAAAGCACCGGACCGTACATCTTCTGCTGGAACGGGCTGCGGACCAGCCCGTCGCCGTGCTCGCCCGAGAGCGCCCCGCCGAATTCGAGCACGAGGTCCGAAATCTCCTCGGCGATGGCGCTGAATTTCGCCACACCTTCGGCCTGTTTCAGATTGACCACCGGTCGCACGTGCAACAGGCCCACCGACGCGTGGGCATAGAAGCCGGCCCGCGTGCCGTGCCGCTCGAGGATCTGCAGGAACCGCTCGATGTAGTCCCGCAGCCGCTCGGGAGCGACGGCGGTGTCCTCGACGAATGAGATCGCCTTCGCGTCGCCGTATTCGGACATCGACAGGCCGAGCGCCGCCTGCCTCAGCTTCCACAGCCTGGCTTGCGCCGCGGGCTCCAGGGCGCGATAGACGTGGTATCCCAGGCTGGCGGCGCGCAGGGCCTGCTCCAATTCCGCGACGCGGCCGGCGCACTCATCGGGCGTCTCGCCGAAGAACTCCACGAACAGCACCGCCGCGGGGTCATCCACGATGAAGCTCCGCAGCGGCTCAAACTCCGTTTTGCCGCGCGTGCTGTCCAGGATGAATCGATCCACGAGCTCGACCGCCGACGGCTGATGTTGCAGGATCAGCGGCGTTGCGGCCAGCGATTCCAGCAGATCGCGGAACTGAACGACGCACATCGCCCGGTGCTTTGGCGGGCGAACCAGGCGGAGGGTCGCATCCAGAATGAGGGCCAGTGTACCTTCTGAGCCGACGATCAGCCGCGACAAGTTGAACGGCGACTTTTCAGGCAGGAATTCGTCCAGGTTGTAGCCGCCGACGCGCCGCAGAATTCGCGGATAGCGGCGCTCGATCTCCGCGGCGTGCTCACGGGCCAGGCGGCGGACGGCCCGGTAGCAGCCGCCTTCCAGGTCGGCCTGGGCGCATTTCGCGTCGAGCTGGTCCGAATTTTGGGGCGAGAATTCCACGACCGAGCCGTCCGACAACAGGGCCGTCAGCGACTCGACATAGTCAATCGTCTTGCCATACACGACCGACCGCGTGCCGGACGAGTTGTTGGCAATCATGCCGGCGATCGTGGCCCGGTCGCTGGTCGAAATGTCCAGCGGCAGGAGCAGTCCATACGGCCGCAAGAACGCATTCAGCTCGTCGAGCACGATCCCCGGCTCGACGCGGACGCGCTGGGCCTCAGGCTCGAGCGACAGCACCTTGTGCAGGTACTTGGAGAAATCGAGCTGCACGCCGGCCCCGATGGCCTGCCCGGCCTGCGAGGTCCCGCCGCCACGGGCCGTGATGCTGGCACCCGCGGCGCGGCAAGCCCGCACCGTCCGGATGACGTCCTCTCGCGATTTGGGAATCACAACACCCAGCGGGAGGATTTGATAGACGCTCGCATCGGTGGAATAGAGCGCCTGCGAGATCGGGTCAAAACGCACCTCGCCTTGAATCTCCGCGGACAGCGCCGCACTAAGCCGGTCGCCACCACCAGACGCGCGAGCGCTCATGGGCGGGCCTCGTGCCACTGGCCACTCGCTATTTCGACGAGGCCCTCCCGCAAGCGAGCCAGGCCGTCGTCGAGGGTCTTACCTCCGGCAGCAAACGAAACCCGGAGCAGGCCCTCGCCGCCGGGGCCATAAGCGCTGCCGTGGATTACCACCACGCCGTGCCGTTCGAGCAGGAAGCGGCGCACATCGTCGGACGCCACTCCGTCCTGCAGCTCCCGCAGATCGACCATCACGAACAGGCCACCCTCGGGAATCAGCGGGCGAATGCCTGGAATGCCTTGCAGTGCCCGGATGACTCGGTCGCGACGGGCCTGATACTCGGCCGCCCTCTGTGTGGAGGACTCCTGGCTCGACAAGAGCGCGCAGGCCGCCGCGTCCTGAACGAAGGTGGCCGGGCCGCGGCTGAATTGCTGGAGCAGCAGAAGCATGGCCCGCGTCAGTTCTGCGGGCGCGGCGCAGTACCCGACGCGCCAGCCGGTCATCGCGTAGGTCTTGGAGAGGCTGTTGACCAGGATCGTCCGCGAGCGAGCGCCGTCCAGCGACGCCGGTGAAATGTGCCGCCGGCCGTCGTAGACGAGCGATTCATAGATCTCGTCGCTGATCAGTACGAGGTTGTGCTCGCTGACGAAATCGACGATCGTCTGCAGGTCGGCACTGGTGAAGACCGTTCCCACCGGATTCCAGGGATGGTTGAGCAGCAAGGCGCGGGACCGGGGCGAGTGTGCCGCCTCGAGCGCCGAGCGTTCCAGCGTGAACCGGCCGCCCTGAACAATGGAGCGAACCGGTATACCCCGCCCGCCGAACAGCGCGATCGGCGAGGCATACGCATCGTAGATTGGGTCCGGCAGCAGCACTTCATCTCCCGGCTCCAGTACTGCTCCCAGCGCCAAGGCGAGGCCGCACGTTGCGCCGTCCGTAATCAGAATCTCGCTGCCCGGGTCGTAAGCCAGCCCTTGATCTCGGCGCAGCTTGTCGGCCACTGCTTGCCGCAGCGCCGGCTCGCCCTGATTATCGGGATAGCCCGTGCGGCCGCGCTGTAACGATTGCTCGGCGGCCTCGACGATATGCGCCGGCGTCGGCGAATCGGGCTGTCCGCGCATCAGCGACAAGGCTGTCCTTCCGCTCGCCTGGTACGCGCGGACTTCGTCCAGCACGCGGTTGACCGCGGTCGGCCGCAATTCGGCGATTCGAGAGGCGACGCGGAATCTAGTCATCTGTGCTATCGCAAACCCAGCAGTCCAAAGAACACATAACAGCCGATCGCGCCGACGACTGCCATCGCCAGTCCCCAGGCGAGCATCTGATTAAACAGCGTCTGCCGCTGCTCCAGGGCCGGCGCGGACGCGATGCAGAGCGCCCCGATCGTGGAGAGCGGCGAGGAATCGACGACGTGGCCGCTGACCACGACCGAGCAGGCGACCGCAAACGGATCGCCGCCGCCGAGCTGATCCAGCAGCTTGGGCACGGTGGGCAGCAGCGCCGGCAGGACGACGCCCGAGGTGCTGCTGTAGACCGACAGGATGCCCGACAAGAGCGCGCTCACACCGGGGACCGACTGCGGCGTCGAGACCTGGCTGACGAGCTTGGCAAAGCGGTCCAAGCCGCCCGTTTTGTCCAGCAGCGAAGTCAGCACGGTCACGCCGCACACCATCAGGATCACGCCCCACGGAATCATCTGCATCGCCTTCCGCTCGTCCGCCGCACGACAAAGCGTGAGCAGCACTGCTCCGGCAAACGCTCCCATGCCGACGTGGACCTGGAAAAAGACCACTCCGACGATCAGCGCGCCGATGACCAGCAGCGTAATCACATGGGCCCGCGTCCATTCGGAGGGCGGGGCTGCACTGGCGCCGCTGGCGGCGGCGTCTGTCGCCGGCGCAGACTCGCTGGGCGGTGCTTCTTCGCGGTACGGGCGGCCGAACAACCTCCATCCTCCAAAGATGAGATAGCCGGCCAGGCCGACGAACGCATTCGCCGCCAGGTTGTAGAGGTAGAGCCGGTTCTCGAAACCCGACAGCCCGAGCTCCTGGTGCATCAGCTTGTCGGCGATGATCCCGGTCGGCGCGAGCGGTGAGACGGCCCCGGCCAGCGCGCCGTGCGCGACCAGGATCGCCATCAGGAACGCCGGAATCTTCGCCCGGTGCGCCAGCGTCATCGCCAGGGGCGCGATCAGAGCCGTGCCCGCGATGTTCCCCGCCCCGACCGACGACAAGACTACGGACAGTACGAAGAACATGATCGGAACGAGCCCCAGATCGCCGCGACAGCCCCGAACGGCAAACCGCGCCACCCGCTCGAGCGTGCCGTTCACCTGCGCCTGCGAGAACAGCAGCGTCACGCCGATCAGCGTCAGGCACAGGTCCGTGGGAAACCCCGCCACGAGGTCCTTCATCTCCAGCGGCTGCCCGATCGCCCCGGCGACGTAGATCCCCACGATCCAAGCGAGCGCGATCGAGAGCAAACCGGCATTCACGGTCGAAGTGCAACTCGCGACCATTACCAGCAGCAAGGCAGCAAGCGAAATCCAGGCCAGATCCATGCTTCGCGACTTTCCTGCTACGGCTTTGTGGTGGACTGGAAAGCTGCTGCGCCTGCCACGACTCAGTTTGACCTCGCGGAAGTCTGGAACAGCAGCGGCGCAAAGTCGGCGAGATAGCGCCGCCACACCGGCCACGAGTGATCGCCGGCGGTGAGTTGCCACTGATGCTGCACGTTCTTGTCTTTCAGCGCCGCCACGAACTCTTCGTTGCGAACCTTGAGAAAGTCGTCCTGCCCGCACGCGATCCAGAGCAGCTTGAGCCGCGAGTTGGCCCCGGTCGGGTCGGCGAGGACGGCCTGCGAAGTCTCGGCCGAGGGCGGCGCGGCGCTGAACGCACCGACCCAGGCGAAGCGGTCGAGGTTCGTCAGGCCCACTCCCAGCGACTGGCCTCCGCCCATGCTCAGGCCGGCAATCGCCCGGTTCGCGGCGTCCGTCTGGACGCGATAGAGCGACTCCACGAGCGGCAGCGCGTCCTCCAGCAGCTCGCGGCGAAACGCATCGAGGGCAGCGCCGCGCCGCTGCGGGGCTGCATCGCGGGACATGAGGCCCAGCGGATGGCCGTCGATCATGACGACCACCATCGGCTTAGTGCGGCCGGCGGCGATCAGGTTATCCAAAATCCAGTGGGCCTTGCCGTGCCGGATCCATGTCTGGTGGTTGTCGCCCGAGCCATGCTGCAGGACCAGCAGCGGATAGCGCGGGGCCGGGTTCGCTGCGCGCTCGTAGCCCGGCGGCGTATAGACGACCAACTCGCGCGGTCGGCCGAGCGCCTTCGACTCGTAGCGGTGCTCGTGCACGGTGCCGTGCGGCACGTCCTGCCAGTCCCATGGATTCGGCGGCGAGCCCGGGATGTGAACGATGCTCTTGCTGGTCTCGCGCTGTGGCTTGAAGGCGGGATTCTGCGGGTCGAGCACGTTCAGCCCGTCCACCTGATAGCTGTACTCCCACACGCCCGCCGGCACTTCCGCCGCCAGGCTCCACACGCCTCCCTCGCCGCGGGACATGGGTTGCGGCTCCCTCGTCCACTGCCCGCGCAGGACGACTTCCTTGGCCTCCGACGCACGCAGGCGGAAGCTCACGCGCCCGCCCGCTTCGATTTCCGGCGAGACCACCGGCAGCGGCCGCGGATTCTGAGCCAGCACGATCGCGGGACCGCCGAGAACCAGCGACAACAAGAGCGCACAACGCTTCATGGAAGTACTCGCCATTCGGTGGTGGTGGTTCCAAACAATCGCTACAGCTTAACGCGCTAGGGCCCGCTTTCGGCAAACTGTGCGGCCCTCCACCGGAAAACTGCGGCCCGCTGTGCGGCCGGGCCGATCCCCATCGATGAAACCGGGAACTGTGGGGCAAGGACGCGCCCTGGCTGAAACCTCCGCCAACCGCGCGTGCCGATGCTCGACCAACGCCGACTCTACCTCGACTTGTTCGCCGTCATGCTGGCGGCGGTCGTCGTCTTTCTGGCCCTGGCGCTGGTCAGCTACGACCCCGCCGACCCGGTCGCCGCGCTTACGCCGCCGCTGAACCGGCTCTACCAGGCCGACTCGCTCGTCCATCCGCCGCATGCCAAGGCCGGCAACTACTGCGGCTACTGGGGCGCCTTGACAGCGGATTTGCTGCTGAACCTGCTCGGTGTCGGGGCCTATTACCTCGTGCTTTCGCTGGCCGTGCTCGACGTGCAGCTCCTGCGGCGGCGCGAGATCGACTTGCCCGCGCTGCGGATGACCGGCTGGCTGGCGTCGCTGCTGGGTGTGACGACGCTGGCCGCGATCGGCTTTCCTTCGCTCGCGCCGGGGCCGGTCATCGGCTCGGGCGGCTACCTCGGCGCGCTCGGCAAGTCGCTGGCTTTAATACACTTCGCCACGATCGGCGGCCTGATTCTCGCCGGCAGCGTCACGCTCGGCGGGCTCCTGCTGGCGACCGACTACGCATTCATTCAAGTCATCATCCTGTTCTTCAAGATCGCGAAGTTCCGGCGCTCGAGCGAAAGCACGGAGGCCGGAGGCAAGGCAGCAGCGGCCAAACGCAACCGCACCGACCTCGATGAATCGCTGCCGGGCGATGTCGCGGTGAAAATCCGCGGCAAGAAGCCCGCCGTGGGGCAGACATTCGTGTCTGCCGCTGCAACCAATAGCGACGACGAGTCCGACGAAGAAGACGAATCGCCTCCCACGCTGCGCGTCGTCAATCCTGCCGCCGACAAGGCCCAGCCGGCAACCACCACGCGGCAAGACCTGGCCGAGAGTCCGCTGCGCGTGAAGAACCCGGCCGACCGCAAGAAGGAAGCGGCCGACCGCGAGCGCCAGGAACTGCTCCGCCGGATGAACGAGTCCGCGCCGGCCGACGCCGAGGATTACGAGCTGCCCTCGGTCGAAATGCTCCTCCCCAGCGACGACATCAACTTCGAGGCCCAGGCCACGGAAGTTCGCCGCAAGGCCAAAATCCTCGAAAAGACCTTCCTCGATTTCGGCTTCACCGTCAAAGTCGTCGAAATCGAGACCGGGCCCGTCATCGCCCAGTACGAAGTCGAGCTCGAAGCCGGCCTGAGGTTGTCCAAAATCACTGGCCTGGCCGACGACCTGGCGATCGCCCTCCGCGTGCCCAGCGTCCGCATCGTCGCGCCCATTCCTGGCAAGAACACGGTCGGCATCGAAGTGCCCAACGAGCAGCGGCAGATCGTTCGCATCCGCGAGGTCATCGAAGAGGCGAACGGCAAGGTCAAGAAGATGCGGATTCCGCTCTTCCTGGGCAAGGACGTCAGCGGCAACGCCCTGACAGTCGATCTCTCGACGCTGCCGCACCTCTTGATCGCCGGCCGCACGGGCACCGGCAAAAGCGTCTGCCTGAACGCCATCATCTCGTCGATCCTGATGACCCGCCGCCCCGACGAGGTCCGCATGCTGATGATCGACCCCAAAATGGTCGAGCTCTCGGGCTACGGCCGGCTGCCGCACCTGATGCACCCCGTCGTCACCGACATGCGAAAGGCCGAGGCGATCCTGGCCTGGGCGGTCGAGAAGATGGAAGAGCGCTACGCCCTGCTGGCCCGCGCCGGCGTCCGCCACATCAGCAGCTACAACCAACTCGGCGAAGAGGAGCTGATGGAGCGGCTGCAGCCGGAGAACGACGACGAGCGGGCGTCGATCCCGCAGCAGCTGCCGTTCATCGTGATCGTCGCCGACGAAATGGCCGACCTGATGATGACTAGCGGCAAAGAGGTCGAGCAGCACATCATCCGCCTGGCCCAGAAGAGCCGGGCGGTCGGCATCCACCTGATCCTCGCCACGCAGAAGCCGACGGTCGACGTCATCACGGGCCTGATCAAGTCGAACTTGCCGGCACGGATCGCGTTTCAGGTCGCCAGCCGCACCGACAGCCGCGTGGTGCTCGACGAGA
>DASRJB010000890.1:0-4168 GCA_035649715.1 Pirellulaceae bacterium | reverse complement strand
ATCCCATGAGCGATTCGCGGTCGATTGCCACGCGCCTGATGGGCCTCGCCGTGGGTCTATTGCTGGTCTCCAGCCCCGGTTGCGGCCAGACGCGATTCCCGGTCAGCGGAAAAGTTCTGTTCTCCGACGGCACGCCGCTCGACGCCGGCACGGTGATGGGCGAAGCCACGCTGGAGGGCGGCAAGACGGTCATGGTCCAGGCAAACATCGGCAAGGATGGCTCATTCAGTCTGGGAACGGACCAACCCGGCGACGGCGTGCCGCCGGGCAAATACAAGCTACTCGTCGCGCCGCGGGCCATGAGCGAACAGGAGGAGCGCACGCTGCCGCCCTTCATCGACAAGAAATGGGAGCGATTCGATTCGTCGGGCCTGGAGCTGGATGTAACCGCCCCCAAGTCTGACTTCAACATCACGATCACCAGGCCCAAGGCCAGGTAGTCGGCCGCTCGATTGCACCCCGCGGGCGGCTCGATTACCATCGCGCCGACGATTAACCGGTGATCGAGGCCAGCATCTGGGAGGCTCCGATGATCAGTCGCGCGCTTCTGTCGGCCATCGTATGCGGAATCCTGCTGGATACGGCGAATGCCGAGCCGCCCAAGGTTTCGCCGCCGCCGGAGTCGTTCTTTCAGATCGTGGCGGAGGGCGACCGGGAAGTCGCCCGGGGTTTCTATTCGAAGTACATCGACGTGAACGGCATGCCGGTGGTGGCCCACGCCGACGTGGCCGACCAGGCGCTGGTCCGCGTGTACGAGATCGTGACCCGCATGCTGGCCGGCCGGCCCGACGTCACCGCGAAGCTGGTCGAGAACCGGATGTACCTGATCGTGATGGGCAAGGACCAGGTCTATACGGACATGCCCGAATATCGCAAACATCCCAACCCCGCGTATCAAAACGAGCGGGTTCGCGGCACCGGCGGCCGGCCGACCAGCTTTGGCGAAGAGAACGTGCTGAGCCTGCCGCTGGACCGCTACGACGACGAGAGCATCGCCGTCCACGAGTTCTGCCACACGATCGACGGCACGCTGCGGTCGATCGATCCGAGTTGGTCCCAGCGGAAGAATGATGTCTATCGCAATGCCCGCAGCAAGGGCCTGCACCAGGACGTCTACACCGGCAGCAATGCCGGCGAGTACTGGGCCGAAATCTGCCAGGCCTATTTCGACTGCCAGCGGGTCAACAACTGGAACCACAACCCGATCGGCACGCGCGAGCAGCTCAAGGTGTACGATCCCGAGGCTTACGAACTGGTCCGGACGACGTTCAACCTCAGCCCCGAGCAGGACTGGCGCTATTCCTGGCTGCAGAAGCTGCCCAACGTCGGCCCGCCGCCGGCCAAGTTCAAGATTGACCCGTACTACACCAGGTTCACCTGGGCCCGCGAATTCACCGTCGTCGGCCGCGGGGCGAGCGATGCCGCGCTGCTGAAGGCCAACGACACGATCCGCAAGATGTTCGCCTACCGACATGATGTGCTCAAGGCGCTGATCGCCGACGGCGTGAAGCTGGTGGTGCTCGGCAAGGGCGAGCGAATCGCCGACCTGCCCGAATACGCACTGCTGAAAGAGATGAAAGACTTCGACCCGCTCACCCGCGCGCTGGCCTATTCGCCCGAGACGAAGCTGATCGTCGTCGGCGAGGAAAACGTCGGCGGCGACCCGCGGCTGCCCAACGTCGGCGACAACCAGGTCATCCGCTTGATGGCCCGGGCCGCTTATGAGGTCTGCGGAAATCGGCCCGTCGATCCGAACTGGGACCGCCGCCGGGGCGTGCAACAATACGAGCTGCGTGTTCGCCGGCTGGACGAGCGGTTTGGCCAACGGCTCGCCGAGCTGCACAAGGCAGCGGGCGAAGCCGAGAAATGGAAGGGCACTTCGGCCGTGCACAGCCCGGTGAACTACTGGGCCGCCGGCGTTTTGGCCTATTTCGACGCCCTCGGTCAGGACGGAGCCCCCAACGACGCGCCCCATCCGATCCGCACCCGCGAGCTCCTCAAGGACTACGACGCCGACCTCTTCGCGCTCGTCGAAGAGACCATGGCCTACCGCGGCAAAGTCGATTGGCGATTTACGCCCTGACAAAGCCGCGACCAGTGGTCGCGGTTGATGGAGCGCCCCGCGCGCCGTTCGTTTACAATGGCCCTTATGGCCGAGCCGCTGCCGCATGGGTCTGCGCTCGCGGACTCGGTTGACCCACCCTAAACTCTGAGTCCGCAATCTGAATTCTGAAATCTGAAATCTGAAATCCCCATGATCTCCACCCGCTCCCTGATCCAGCTCTGCCGCCGCGTCGGCACGGCGGTGAAGTCGGGGATCGATGCGCGGCGGGTCTGGGAGATGGAAGAGCGGCATGCGACCGGTCCGCTCAAGGCCGCGCTGGGCGGCATCCGCCAGCAGATCGCCCATGGCGGCACCGTGGCCGAGGGCATGCAGGGCGCCGACGGCTATTTCCCGCCGATGTTCGTGCAAATGGTCGCGATCGGCGAGCAGACTGGCAAGCTCGACGAGGTGCTGCACCGCCTGGCCGAGCACTACGAGCACCTGGCCACGATGCAGCGGACCTTCTGGATCGGCATCGCCTGGCCGCTCTTCGAGCTGGTCTTCGCGGTGCTGGTGATCGGCCTCTTGATCCTGGTCACCGGTATCATCGGCGCGGTCAGCGGCGGCGATGCGCCGGACGTGCTCGGCTGGGGCCTCGTCGGTCCAAGCGGAGCGCTGGTCTGGTTCACGTTTTGCGCCTTCATTGCGGGCGGGATCACGCTTTTCTGCATGGCCATCACCCGCGGCTGGATGGGACCGCAGCCGATGCTCCTGGCGATGCGGATTCCCGTGCTCGGCAAGTGCCTGGAGTCGCTGGCCCTCTCGCGGCTGACGTGGTCGCTGGCCCTGGCGCTGGATAGCGGGATGGACGCCCGCCGGGCGGTCGAGCTGTCGATCCGCGCCGCTCAGAACCCGTACTACGAGTCGTCGCTGCCGCGGGTGACCGCCGGCATCCGGGCCAACCGGCAGTTCCACGAGAGCTTCGCCGACGGCGAAGTCTTTCCGACCGAGTTCCTCCAGCAGCTCGAGACGGCGGAGTTGGCCGGCGCGACGACCGAGACGCTGCTGCGCCTGGCGACGGAGTACGAAGACCGCGCCCGCACTTCGCTGCGAATTCTGACCGGCATCGCCACGGTGCTGGTGATGCTGCTCGTCTTCGGCGTCATGATTTTCGCGATCTTCTCGCTGTTCTATCATGCGTATCTCAAGCCGATGCACGAAGCGCTGGAGATGGCGGAAACCGGGCGGATTTAGGAAGGAACCGCGGATGGCACGGACGAACACGGATGGGCAGCCGCCTGCGGCTAATCAGATCATTCATGGCGATGCGCAGGCTGTCTTGCGGCGGTGGCCGGCGGAGCTGGTCGATTGCATCGTGACCAGCCCGCCGTATTGGAAGCAGCGGGATTACCGCGGCGAGCGCGGTCAGGTCGGCCAGGAACGGGCGGCGGCGGAATATGTTGCTCGCCTGGCGGCGCTCTTTGGCGAGTGCCGCCGCGTCCTCAAATCCACCGGCACGCTCTGGCTCGTGATCGGCGATAAGTACGAGGGTGGCTCGCAGCTCGGCCTGCCGTGGCGGGTCGCGCTGGCACTCATCGACGAAGGCTGGACCCTGCGGGCCGACTGCATCTGGCACAAGCCCAACGCCATGCCCAGCTCGACCAGGTCGCGGCCGACGACCGACCACGAGTACATCTTCTTCTTCACCAAATCGCCGGACTACTTCTACGACGCCGACGCCGTCCGCGAGCCGCACGTGACCTTCACCGACAAGAGCCGGATGCGCGGCGGCCGGGGGCACTTTGGCCGCCGCGGCGGCACGCCCGAGGCCGGCAAGAACGGCGGCACGAGCAACCTCCACGACGGCCGCTGGGACCAGGCTTTTCATCCGCTGGGCCGCAACAAGCGGACCGTCTGGTCGATCCCGCTCTCCAAGTTTCGCGAGGCGCATTTCGCCGTCTTTCCCGAGCCGCTCGTCGAGACCTGCCTGCAGGCCGGCTGCCCAGCGGGCGGCCTGGTGCTCGATCCGTTCGTCGGCAGCGGCACCGTGCCGTTGGTGGCCCGCCGGCTCGGCCGCGGCTACCTGGGCATCGACTGCGTGGCGGAGTACTGCGAAATGGCCCG
>DASRJB010000889.1:0-4560 GCA_035649715.1 Pirellulaceae bacterium | reverse complement strand
CGCGCCAATGGGAACTATACTGCAAATAGCATACCAATGTTCACATTCCGCTATATCCCGCTGCCGCGTTTTTCTTCCGCGTAGCTCGTTCGCAGGTAGACCGGAGCCAGAGTCCAGAAATCGTCCCGCCGCCCGCGCTGGTAATCTTCCCAAGCCAGCTTGCCGACCGTGGCGGCCTGCGGTTCCCAACTGGCCTGTGGAGCCGGAGTTACGCCGGCCGGCAGCCGGTCGGCGAGCCTCGAAAGGCCGCTGCCGGTGACGATCGTTCCGGCGGTAAGGCCGGCCAGCCAGGCATCGGCCGGCACGATGCAGTCGCCCGCCAGTCGCTCGCCGCTGGGATGAAACCGGCCGAAATACAGCTCCTTCCGCTGGGCATCCAGGACGGCGTGAATCTCCCTTGCGGCTGACCGCAATTCGGCGGGCACTTGCTGGGCGATTACGGCCAGCGTGCTCAGCCCGATGACCGCGCCGCCGGTCGCATAGGCCCAGGTCTTGGCCGTGGTGACTCCCACCCGCAGCCCGGTGAACGAACCGGGTCCGATCGTGGTCGCCACCAGGCCGACCTGCCGGGGCTGAACCCCCTGCCCCGCCAGCAGTTCCGCGATGGCTGGGGCCAGCGTCTGAGCCGATCGCCGCGCCGGGTCGAGCTGCCGCTGGTCGAGCAGCCGCGGCCCTTCCAGCAGGGCCACGGAGCCGGCCAAACCGGACGTGTCGAAAGCGAGGATTAGCACGATCGCGCGCTGGGCTGAATGGCTGGGATGTAATGCTCGTGTCTGTTGGCACGCGCCGCTTGCCTTGACCAAACCCTAGGCCAGTCCTAGACTTGGCTGTTTCCTCGGAATGTCGCGGGCCGCTGCTTGCAAGCTCGGATCAGGGCATTTTGACGTACCCGATTATCGAGCGTCCGTTGTATGAGGTAGTGGCGTGAAGCGTGCCCTGATCAGCGACATCCACGCCAACCTCGAAGCGCTGCGGGTCGTTTTATACGACATCGGCTCGCAGGGGATTCGCGAAATCTACTGCCTGGGAGACATCGTCGGCTACGGGCCCAACCCCTGCGAGTGCCTGGACGAGATCATTACCAAGTCCAAGGTGACGATCCTGGGCAACCACGACCAGGCGACCCTGTTCGACCCCGACGGGTTCAACCCGATCGCACTGCGGGCCGTCTATTGGACCCGCGAGCAGCTCGAAGTCGGCCCCGGCCCGACGCACGTCAAGAACAAGCGGTGGGACTTCCTCGGCGAGTTGCATCGCACGCACACCGAGGGGGACTACCTGTTTGTGCACGGCTCGCCGCGGGAGCCGACGAACGAATACGTCTTCCCGGAAGACATCTATAACCAGCGGAAGATGGACGCCCTCTTCGGGCGGATTCAGAAGTACTGCTTCCAGGGGCACACGCATCTGCCGGGCATCTTTACGGCCGACTACCGCTTCATCACCCCCGAGGACTGCAACTATCAATACAAGCTGGATGACCAGCGGGTGATGATCAACGTCGGCAGCGTCGGCCAGCCGCGGGACGGCGATCCGCGGGCCTGCTACGTGATCTTGGAGGACGGGCTGGTGACGTTTCGGCGGCTGGAGTATCCGGCCGAAGAAACGCGGCGTAAAATCTACGCCGTGCCCGACCTGGACAACGCCCTGGGCGATCGGCTGATCTCGGGGCGGTAGCGGCGAAAACTCCAAGAACCGAAGAACCGAAGAACCAAGAGCTTGGAGTCCGTTTGGTTCTTTGGTTCTTTGGTTCTTGAGATTTCTTTCTGTGAAGAGAGCCATCCTCAGCGACATTCACGCCAACCTGGAGGCCCTGGAGGCCGTCCTGGCGGATATTTCCAGCGTGGGCGTGGACAGCATCTATTGCCTGGGCGACATCGTCGGCTACGGCCCCAATCCGCGGGAGTGCATCGACCGCGTGATGGGCTTCAACCTGTCGATTCTCGGCAACCACGATCAAGGGGCGCTGTACGATCCGGAGGGCTTTTCGAGTGGCGCCGAACGGGCCATCTTCTGGACCCGCGACCAGCTGGAGATGGCCAACGGCGATCCGGATCTGACCACCCGCCGCTGGCAATTCCTCAGCGAGCTGCCGCGGACCCACCGCGACGGGCAATTCACCTTCGTGCACGGCTCGGTCCGCAACCCGCTCAGCGAATACGTCTTTCCCGAGGATGTGCACAACGCCCGCAAGCTAGAGCGGCTGTTCGCGATGATCGAGAAGTACGCGTTTCAGGGGCACACTCACGTGCCGGGAATCTTCACCGAGGACGGCTGCTTCTTCAGTCCGGGCGAGATCGGCTCGCGCTATCCGCTGCCCGGCAACAAGCTAATGATCAACGTGGGCAGCGTCGGCCAGCCGCGGGACGGCGACCCGCGGGCCTGCTACGTGATTCTGACCGACAACACGATCGAGTTCCGCCGCGTGCCGTATCCGGTGGAGCGGACCGCCCAGAAGATCTACGCCGTGCCGGAACTCGATCCGTTTCTCGGCGACCGGCTGCGGGAAGGGCGGTAGGGCCAACCGGTGCGCAGTGGCCTAGTATTGCCAGTTAACCACCGTGTCCACGCGGCTGCGGCCCAACGGGCCGACCTTCGTCAGCCCAGGGCATCGCCCTGGGTCCTGACGGCGTTACGAATGACCCCAGCCCCAACGGGGCGCGATCCAGGCGGCACCCCCGCCGCCGATTTCGCCCCGGTGGGGCTGGCGCGGCTGCAAACACCCACCACCCAGGGCTCGCGGCTGCGCCGCAGCGCCCTTGGGCTGACGAAGGTCGGCCCGTTGGGCCTGCACCAAACGGCTATTCCGCTGCACTTGCAAGAAACACCCCTGGCGGGAGAATAACGAATTACGCCCTCTTTGCCGGCCAGCGGGCTCAAGAGCCCCAGGTAGTGCTTTGTGGAACGCAGATTTCTGATTTTCCTGGTCCTGATGGCCCTGCTCTGGGGAGGGTTCTTCGCGCTTCAGGCGGTACTTGGGCCGAAGCGGCCGCCGCCCGTAGCCAAGCAGCCGGCGGACAAGGCCGGGAAGGCCGCGCAGCCCGACCAGGCCAAGCAGCCCCCCGAAGCGGCTGTTGCAGAAGTCAAGCCGCCCGCGCCCGCGGCCCCGGTTGCGGGGGTTCCGCTGGAGACCGGGTTTTTGGGCCACCTTGATCCAGCGAAGGGCTACTCGATGCTCGTCAAGTGGGTCAACCACGGCGCAGCGATCGAGCGGGTCGAGCTGAACAGCCCGCGGTACAAGTCGGTGGAAGATTTCAGCGGCTATTTGGGCCACTTGGACCTGACGAACCCCAACGGCGGCGGCGCGGAGGTGCAGGCCGTCGGTCCGGGAACGCCCGCGTCGCTGGCCAAGCCGCACGCCGGCAACATGCCGCCGGGACTGAAGGTCGGCGACGTGATCAAGAAGATCGACGGCCGCGACGTCGCGGACCGGCACGCCGTCGAAGACTACCTGCGCGAAAAGACGCATCCGGGCCAGAGCATTGTGCTTGACGTGCAGCGCCCCGGAACGCCGCAAGCGATATCGTTCACTGCCCAACTCGCCCGGCGGCCGCTGGAAGTCGTGCGGCCGGAATCGCACACGTACAAGACCGACACGGGCGGGCTCCGCGTGATGCCGCAGGACCCGCTGTCGCTGCTCGTGACGCTCGACAATATCAGCGGCCGCAGCATTCGCGCGGGAGACGTCGAAATTGCCGAGCTGCCGTCGCTCTACCAATCGAACTGGAAGGTCGAAAAATCGGGTGAGGACTTCGTCGAATTCAGCTTCACGCTCGACGAATCGCAGCTCGAGAAGATCCACAAGACCGGCGCGATCAAGATCATCAAGCGCTACACGCTGGCCAAGAACGAGAAGCCGGAGCAGCCGGGCTATCACCTCGATCTGGCCGTTGAAATCCACAATTTGGGCCAGGCCGAGCAGACGGTCGGCTATCGCTTCGACGGGCCGACGGGCTTGCCGACCGAGGGCTGGTGGTACTCGAACAAGCTCAATCCAAAGATGTTCAAGGCCGCGGGCGCTCGCGACGTGGTTTGGGATCAGCCGGGAGTTGGTCATCAATTGCTCGGCTGCCCGATGATCGTCAGTCAATCGAAGTCCTTACTCGAGCAGCAGAAACCCGCGCTGCTGCCGCTGTTGGCCGGGGATGAAGCCGCGCCGCTGACGTACGTCGGCGTCGATACGCAGTTCTTCGCCAGCGCGGTGCAGCCCAAATCGGATATCAAGTTCCGCGCTGCGTATGCCCTGCCAGTGCAGGACGTGACGGTCATCCCGAAGAACTGGCTGCGGACGACGAACGTCTCGTTCCGCCTTTCGACCAACCCAACGGCCATCCAGCCCCGTGACTTTCTGAAGCACGAATATCGCGTGTTCTTCGGCCCGAAAGACCCGAAGGTGCTGGACCAGTACGCGCTGGGCCGGTTCATCGAATACGGCTGGAGCATCTTCAAGTACCCTGCCCTGCTGCTGCTCTACGTGCTGAAGATGGTGGAGGGAGCGACGCGCAACTACGGCATCGCGATCCTCCTGCTGACGGTGATGGTCCGCTCCTGCATGATCCC
>DASRJB010000888.1:0-5044 GCA_035649715.1 Pirellulaceae bacterium | reverse complement strand
GCGAACATCGAATGGATGCCATACCGCTCGTGCGTGTAGTAGTCGATCCCGTTGTTGCCGATACCGTAGAAGAAGTCGAAGCCGCGCTGCAGTGGGAGATAGCGGCGGGCCTGGCCCATGTCCCACTTGCCGACCATACCGCACCGGTAGCCGGCCGCTCGCAGCACGTCGCCCAGCGTTTTTTCGCGCGGGTCCAGGCCGATGGTCATTTCGGGCGACGTCGAATATTCCTGCTCCGTATAGCGGTGGCCGTAGTTCACCAGGTCGTTGCGAACCATGTCGTACAGGCCGCTCTTGAGCGGATGCCGCCCGGTGAGGATGCTTCCCCGCGATGGCGTGCAGGCCGGCCACGTCACGTAATAGTTCGTCAGCCGCACGCCCTCCTTCGCCAGGCGGTCGAGGTGCGGCGTCTGGATGGGCTTCGTGCCGATGCAGCCCAGATCCGGCCAGCCCTGGTCGTCGCTGACGATCAGCAGGATGTTCGGCCTCTCGGCGGCGGCTGCAGACAAAACACGAAGGCACAAAGGACACGAAACAAGCAGGAAAGACAATAGCGCCAGAATCATTCCTCGCATTGCCTTCCTCGCCTTCTTCGCGATCTTCGTGCCTTAGTGTTTAACGCCGCCCCATTCTGTCGCAGCATACGTCGCGAAGATAGGATAGCGAGCGTCTCGTCCAGAAGGCCGACCGATGTCTCGACTCTGCTTGATCCTGGGAATTTTCGCCTTGGGCCTGGTCACCCGCAACCTGTCCGCTCAGGACGAAGCCGTCACCCGCGGCTTTCGCGACCTGCTGGCCAGCGAGTGGGAATACACGCTCCGCGAAGCGCCGACGTTTGCCTCGCACCTGGGCGACAAGCGCTACAACGACCGCTGGCCCGACGTTGGCCTCGCGGCCATCGAGCGGCGGCACCAGCACCAGAAAGATGTGCTGCAAAAGCTGGCGGCGATCGACCCGGAGAAATTGCCCCCGGCCGACCGCCTGAACTACCTGCTCTTCAGAAAAGAGATCGCCGAGGGCGTCGAGCAGTATCCGTTCCACTGGCATCTGGTGGCCCTCAACCAGCGCGAGGGGATTCAGGACGAAAGCCAGCTCGCCGATGCCTTGTCGTTCACGAAGGTCAAGGACTACGAAGACTGGACCAGCCGCCTGCGGTCGTTTCCGGCCTACATGGACCAGACCATCGAGCTGCTGCGGGCTGGGATCAACGAGAAGATGGTGCAGCCGAAAGTGACCATGCGGCGGCTGCCGGAGCAGATCAAGAAGCAGCTCGTGGATGATCCGCAGCAGAGTCTGTACTTCAAGCCGCTGAAGAGGTTCCCCAAGGACATTTCGGCCGGCGATCAAGAGCGGCTGAAGAAGGCAGCAGCGGCGGCGATCCAAGAGAACGTGATTCCCGCCTATCGCAAGTTCGCCAAATTCTTCGACGAAGAATACTTCCCGGCGTGTCTTGACGAGGTCGGCGCGTGGCAATTGCCGCGGGGGCAGGAGCTGTATGCCCTGCGGGCCCGCACGTTCACGACGACCAGCCTCACGCCCGACGAGATTCACGCCATCGGACTTAAGGAAGTTGCTCGCATCCGCGGCGAGATGGAAGCGATCGTCAAGCAAGTCGGCTTTCCAGGCTCGTTTCAGGAGTTCCTGGCCGACCTGCGGACGAACAAGAAGTTCTACTACGACGATCCGGATGAGCTGATGGCTGGCTACTTGGCGCTCTGCAAGCGAGTCGATCCGCAGCTCACGAAACTGTTCAAGACGTTGCCGCGGATTCCCTATGGCCTGGAACCCATTCCGGCGCAGATCGCGCCCGACACGACAACCGCCTATTACCGACAGCCCTCGGCCGATGGCCTGCGGCCGGGCACGTACTTCGTTAACCTCTACCGGCCCGAGACGCGGCCGAAGTACGAAATGGAGGCCCTCTCGCTGCACGAATCCGTTCCGGGTCACCACTTGCAGCTCGCACTTCAGGCCGAGCTGGGCGAGCTGCCCCCGTTCCGCCGCTACGGTGGCTTCACCGCGTTCGTCGAAGGCTGGGGCCTCTACGCCGAGAGCCTGGGCGACCAGCTCGGCTGCTACGAAGACCCGTACTCGAAGTTCGGCCAGCTGACCTATGAGATGTGGCGGGCCGTGCGGCTGGTCGTCGATACGGGCATGCACAGCAAGCAGTGGCCGCGCCAGCGAGCGATCGAGTTCTTCAAAGAGAACACGGCCAAGACCGAGCTGGACATCGTCAACGAGGTCGATCGCTACATCTCCTGGCCCGGGCAGGCGCTGGCTTACAAGATTGGCGAATTGAAGATCAAGGAGCTGCGCGACCGGGCCAAGGCGCAGCTCGGCGAAAAGTTCGACATCCGCGAATTCCACGACGTCGTCCTGCGGCAAGGTGCGGTGCCGCTGGATGTGCTGGAGCAGATCGTTGATGATTGGCTGGCCGAGCAGGGCAAGTAGACATGCAGGCCGACTTCAATCCCTATCACGTCTGGTTCGGCATCCCGCCGGAAGATCAGCCGGCGGACCACTACCGCCTGCTGGGGGTGCGCCGGTTCGAGAGTAACGCCGACGTCATCGCCAACGGCATGGAGCAGCGGATCCAGTTCCTGCGCTCGCGGCAGATTGGCAAGCACCAGGCGCTCTCGCAGCGGCTGGCGAACGAAGTCTCCGCAGCCGCGGGCTGCCTGCTCGACCCGCAGCAAAAGGCGGCCTACGACCTGCAGCTGCGACACCAGCATGCCGCCGCGGCCACGGGCCAGCCCGTCATCCCAATTGCCCCGCTGACGCCGATCGTGGTTGGCCCGGCCCGTGAATCTCCACTGGTGGAGGGACCGCGTCCATCGGCTGGGCTATCGAGTGGAACAGCAGCAACAATCGTGATTGCCGGGCTGCTGCTGTCGATGTCAATCCTGGCACTCGGCTTGTGGGCAGCCGGCGTGTTCGATTCGCCGGAGCCCACGGCAGCTTCGCCAGCGGCTGCTCTCCCGCCGGCAGCTCTCCCACCGGCAACTCCCGTCAAGCTCGTTCCACCTCCGGCCAGCACGCCTCCGCCGCCGATCCCACCGCAATCGGCGACTAAGATTACCGCCCCCGCACCAGGCACGATCGACCTGCTGCGGCGGGGCGCGGAACAAATGGTGGTGAAGCGCGGCTCGGTAGCGCGGCGGAAAGGCGAGCTGTGCCTGGATGGGGCCGCGACGGCGCTGGCGATTCCCGCCACGTTTCCCGAGCAGTACGCGGTTGAAGCCGAGGTGACGCGCGAGTCGGGGAACAACTCGCTGTGCTTTGGTTTTCCCGTCCACGGCCGGCCGCTCACGGCGATCGTGGATGGCTTCCATTCCACGCGCAGCGGCCTGGCTTGCATCGACGGCCACGAGCTGTATTCGCCCGCCTGCCCGTTCGTCAGGGAGGGTGCCGTGCTCACCAACGGGCAGAAGGCGACGGTTCGCATCGAGGTCTGGCGCAAGTACGTCGAGCTAGCCGTCAACGGCCGCTGGATCGTCCGCTGGGAGTACGATCCGCGGGCCCGGGTGAGGAGCGCCCAGGGAATGGCTGCGCCCCAGCTTGATCAGCTGCACCTGTTCGCCTGGGACTCGTCGTACCGTATCAGTCGGCTCGAACTGGTGCCGCTGAGCGGGCCGTGATTGTCCTTGTCCGAGGACCGCCGCATGCCGCAGTCCACCCAACTTCGCCTCGCCATGTGGTCCGGGCCGCGGAACATTTCGACGGCGATGATGCGCTCGTGGGGCAACCGCGAAGATACGGTCGTCGTCGATGAGCCGCTCTATGCCCACTTCCTGCGCGTGACGCGCAAGGCTCATCCGGGTATCGATGAAGTTATCGCCACCGGCGAAACGGACTGGCAGCAGGTCGTGGCTCAATTGACGGGCGAGATTCCCGGCGGCCAGCCGATCTTCTATCAAAAGCACATGACGCACCACCTGCTGCCGGACATCGGCCGCGAGTGGCTGTCGCAGCTCACGAATTGCTTTCTGATCCGGCATCCTCGGGAAGTCCTGGCCTCGTACACGAAGGTCATTGAGTCGCCCCAGCTGGAGGACACCGGCTTTTCGCAGCAGGCCGAGATCTTTGAGTACGTCTGGAAGGAAACGGGCCGCGTGCCGCCCGTGATCGACGCGGCCGACGTGCTCCGTGATCCGCGGCGGCTGCTCGGCTTGCTCTGCGACGAGTTGGGCGTTGCCTTTCAGGACGCGATGCTCTCCTGGCCTGCGGGCCCGCGGACGACGGACGGCGTGTGGGCAAAATACTGGTATGCCGAGGTCGAGAAGTCGACCGGCTTCCGGCCGTATCGGCCCAAACAGATCGAACTGCCCGATTGGCTCGAAGGAATCTATGCGGAGTGCTTGGAGGATTACGAACTGCTGTATCCGCATCGCCTGCGGTAGGTGGTAGGGGGCCATGCTTCAGAAATTCAACGAGAAAAACCGCGACCTGATCGTCAACATCAACGGTGCGCTGGTTCATCGCGACCAGGCGGGCGTCAGCCCATTCGACTCGGTCGTGCAAGGCGGCGACGCCGTCTGGGAAGGGCTGCGGCTCTATCAAGGCCGCATCTTTCGCCTGCACGAGCATCTCGACCGGCTCCGCAGCTCGGCTCTGGCCCTCGCCTTCACCCAAATTCCGACGCACGAGCAAATCATCGGCCAGATCAAGCGCACGCTGGCCGCCAATCAGATGACCGACGGCGTTCACATCCGCCTGACGCTGACCCGCGGCGTGAAGCTGACCAGCGGCATGGACCCGCGGCTGAACCAGGCCGGGCCGACGCTGATCGTCCTGGCGGAGCATAAGCCGCCCGTCTATGACAAAGGGGGGCTGACACTCGTCACCAGCAGCGTCCGCCGCTTTCCGCCGGACTGCCTCGATCCCAAGATCCACCACAACAATCTGATCCAGTCGATCCTGGCCAAGATCGAAGCGAACGTCGCCGGCGCCGACGACGCCCTGATGCTCGACACCCGCGGCTTCGTCGCCGAGACCAACGCGACACACCTGTTCCTCGTCAGCCGCGGGGAGCTGGCCACGCCCC
>DASRJB010000887.1:0-2829 GCA_035649715.1 Pirellulaceae bacterium | reverse complement strand
TCCTCGCGTCGATCGCCGTCGCGCTGGCCTGCGGCATTCCGCTCAGTTTTGTGGCGTGGGAAATGTTCCGCGATAAGAGTTGGGCGACCCGCGGGGAATGGGGCCTGGAACTGGCGATCCATTCGGTCTTTCCGTTTGCCCTGACGCTTTTTGTCTCGCTGGTGACGTGGCTTTGTTCTGTGGGCTGGGGTCACGCGGCTGGCTGGAAACCCCGCTTGGCGCGCGCCGGCGTGTTTTTGCTCGCGCTGACGGCCGGACTGCCGGGATTGTGGATCTACTGGCAGATGCTGTGGTACGCGCCATATCCCAAGGTAAACGTTGGCCCGGAGAATCAGTATGACCGGCTGATCACCATCGCCAAGCGCACCAATGCCTTTTTCAACGGAGGCTCAATGCCGCCGGCGGTTGCCGCCGAGTTGGACGAAGCCGTATTACTGGTGCGCCAGCACAACCAGGTGCCGCAGCACGTCATCGAGTCGCGCTGGAATCCGGAGACTGGGCTCACCGGCCACGACCTGATGGCCATCACGGGGCGATTCCGCGAGGCAGCCGAAAATGCGGTCCGGGCAAGAGAGTTTGACCGCTTGGCCGACTGTGGCGTGGCCATCATCCGCTTCGATGCGATGGTGGGGCAGGGGGAACAGGGCCACTTCGCTTATCAGGGCTACGAATTGCTCTCCCTCCACCGCCGGGAGTTTTCCCCGGCCAAAGCGCGCGATGTCATCGGGCTGCTGCGCCAGACGATTGCCGAGCGGTACGACGTCGAGTTCCTCATCGCCTGCCAGCGGGCCCAGTCCGAACGAATGACGGGCTGGCACACCAAATTGCGGTCGGCCTTGGAGCGACTGACCGGCAAGTCGCGTAAGGACGGCTGGTCTTCGCAAGCGGCGCAACATTATCGCGAGACACGCAAGGGGTGGGACGTAATGAACCTGCTGCTGCAAACCGACATGGCGATCGGCGTGTTCCGAAGCGACCACGGCCGGCTGCCGGCGACCCTCTCGGAGCTCGTGCCCGCATATATTCCAGAAATGCCCGTGGACCCACATTCGGGCCGGGCGCTAGTCTATCGCCCGCGCACTGGATCGTTCGAACTGTACAGCGTCGGACCAAACGGAACGGACGACGGCGGTCGAGTCCCGCCCCGCACGGGTCCACCAGGGGATACACGTTATGACATCCCGCTTGAACCCCCCCGCGCAGGCAAGCAGTGACTGCCCTCGCCATCGCTCCTCACTCTGCACTCTGCGCTTTGCACACGCCGCACTCCACCCTCCCATCACCCCACCGCATCGACCCCCGCCTCAAAATCATAGTTCCGGCTGCTGCCGTCGCCGACGAACCGGTCGCTGCCGGCGTAACCATACAGCCAGTCCAGGTCGCCGTCGTCTCCCGCGCTGGTAGCGCCGGTCGCCTGGCCGAGCGTGGACCACTCTAGCAGCAACGCCAGCAGTGCCGCATCGCGGGCGTCGCCGGCGACGGTGCTGTCCTCGTCGCCGCCGGCCAGCGCCAGGCGGCCGGCAAACAGCAGATCGTTTCCTTCGATGCCGTGGAGGTTGTCGGCGCCGTCGCCGCCGATCAGCACGTCGTTGCCCCGGTGACCGGCGAGCACGTCGTTGCCGTCGCCCCCGGACAGCAGGTCGCTCCCTGCGTCGCCGGCCAGTTCGTCGTTTCCGCCATCGCCATACAGCCGGTCGTTGCCGTCGCCGCCGCTGATCTTGTCGTTGCCGCTGCCGCCGCTGGCGTAGTCGTCCCCCGCTCCCGGATTGAGCTGGTCGTCTCCACCCTGGCCGTACAGCCGGTCATTGCCACTGGTGGTCGAAAGCTTGTCCGGGCCGTCGGTGGCACTGACGAGCAGCGCCCAGTGCTCGCGGTTTTGCTGGAGCTGCGCCGCGGTCGGATTGGCAATCGGCTGCGATTGGTCGTCCTGGGGGATCGGATCGAAGTCGTCCCCCCACAGCTCGTCGTGGCCGCCCTTCGAGCCGCCAATCAGCGTGTCGCTCCCCGGTCCGCCGATGAGCAGATCGGCGAAAGACGCGGCCGACAAATAGTCGTCCCCGCCTTCGCCGTGGAACTCTCCCCGCAAGGGAGTCGAGCTCAGCTCCACCAAATCGTGCCCGCCGCGGGCATACACGATGACCGACCGGCCGCGGACGTACGGCCCAAAATACCCCTGGCTGCCGGGGAACGTGCGTCCCGCCACGCTGACCCGCACCTGTGGATTGGTGCCGCCGTCGTGCGTGATGTAGATCCGCTCGTCCGCGCCGGTGCCGCGGACGTAAATATCCCCCTGCTGGGTAGTGGTCAACAGGCTGCCGTCAAACAGGTCGAGGTCCTCGATGCCGCGGTAGGTAAGAAGTCTCGTGTTCTCCGCGGTTGCGCGCCCGCCGACCGAATCGACGATCACCGGCCCAAGGGTCGCCTGGCCATCGCCGGCAGTCGTCATGTCCAGGACCAGCTTGTCGCCGAAGACGTCGCCGCTGGTGGTGTTTTGCGACTGCGGATTGGACTGGGGCGCGATCGGCAAGCCGCCGACGATCAATAGCGCCGACCCGGTCTGCGGCACGATCTCGAACCGGTCGGCATCGCTGTTGCCAGCCGCCGTCGTGCCGCCGGGTGCGATGATTGCCGCCAGCAGAACGAGCGTATTTCCTTCGCCGGGATCGGCATTGGCCGTGTCGATGGCGATGTCGATGGTCGTGGCCGCCGTAAGAGGCCCGCGCACGATCGCGTTGTCCGCCGACCGCAGCACCAGGCCAGCCGCCGATGAAATAGCCTCCTCGATTGCCAGGTCGGCATCGAGCCCGGGCTGGTCCGTCGTCAGCAGCG
>DASRJB010000886.1:0-8409 GCA_035649715.1 Pirellulaceae bacterium | reverse complement strand
GACACCGTCGACGGCGGCGACGGCGACGACCGGCTGTACGGCGGCGACGGCAACGACACCATCAGCGGCGACGCCGGCAACGATGTGGTCGCGGGCAACGCCGGCAACGACCGCCTCTACGGCCGCGCCGGCAACGACGTGATGATCGGCGGCCTCGGCGCCGACATCATCAACGGCGACGAAGGCAACGACCTGCTCTTCGACGGCGCCGTCTCGCTCGCCGGCGGCACCGACGCCAGCCTCACGAAGAACGACGCCAATGACCTCGCCATGCTGGCGATTCTGACGACCTGGCAAGCCGGCATCATCGCCGCGGGCGTCGCCCATCCCCACGACGGCGACATCGACTCCCTCAACGGCGACTCCGGTGACGACACCGGCTCCCCCGGCCCCGAAGACTTCTTCCTCGACCTGGAAACACTGCTGCCGTAGGATGCCGGCCTCTTCCCTCCGATCGGGACTGGCGACACGCGAGCCACCTGCCGCGTGCCGGACTCGCTCACACTCCCTTCGGCACCGCCCAGTGTCCGTCGCGATAAGTGCGGCGGATCAGCTTCTGGGCTTCGTCGTCGCCGACGATCTTCTCGGCTGCGGGATCCAGGTGCAGCGTTCGCTGCACGCGGCAGGCGATGTTCGCCAGGTGGACGAGCACGGCAGTTTGGTGACCCTCTTCGGCATCGGCGGCGGGCCGGCCGCCGTTTTTGATGCAGTCCAGGAAATTCTGGTGGTGGGCCGGCAGGTCCACGCCGCCGCTGCCTTTCTCGCCGGGCGCGTTCCGGGGGCCGAAGACCTGGAAGCCGCTGGTGTGCCCCATGACCAGCAAGCCCTTCGTGCCATAAAAGGCCGCGCCGTTCTCGTAGCCTTCCTGCACGTAGGGGGACCAGTCGCGCTGCTCGAAGATGAGCTGCCGCTTCTGGCCGGGCCGGCCGTCGCCCGGCCATTCGAAGACGCAATACTGCGTGTCGGGGAACTGCTGGTCGTCGTCGAAGAAGAACTTGCTGCCCAAGGCCGCGACGGTCGAGGGCGCTCCCGTGACGCCCAGGCCCCAGCGGGCGATATCGATGTCGTGTACGCCGTCATTGCCGATGTCGCCGGCGCCGAAGTCGTACCACCACCGCCAGATGCCGTGCAGCAAGTTGTCCTGATAGGGCCGCTCGGGCGCGGGGCCGAGCCAGAGGCCAAAATCCAGGTGCGGCGGAGGCGTGCTGGGCTGCTTCTTGCCGATGCTGCCGCGGAGCTGGCTGTTCCACGCCTTGGCCACCAGCACGTCGCCGATCTGTCCGCTCTTGACGATCTCCATCGCCCGCATCACCGTCGGCGTGCTGCGGCTTTGCGTGCCGACCTGCACCACCTTCTTGTTCCGCCGCGCGGCCTCGACCAGCAGGCGGCCCTCGCGGACGTTGTGCGACATTGGCTTCTCGACGTACACGTGCTTGCCGGCTTCCACGGCCAGGATTGCCGCCGGCGAATGCCAGTGGTCGGGCGTCGCGATCCAGACCGCATCGACCGATTTGTCGTCGAGCACCTGCCGCAGGTCTTTCACCGCCTTGGGCGAGCCGCCGTTTTGTTCCACGACCTTGGCGGCGGCCGCCAGCCGGTTGGCGTCCACGTCGCAGACGTAGGCCACCCGCAAATCCTTGCGGACCGACAGCAGCCGCAGGTGGCTCGAACCCATTCCGCCCGGGCCGATCACCGCCACGTTGAGCGGCTCACCCGCCGCCGCCAGGCCGAGCTTCGCCGCGGAAGCCAATGCCGCGGCGGTGACGAAGGTCGCGGACGAGTTGAGAAAATCTCGGCGGTTCATAGGAGTGCTGGGGGCTGGTGCTGGGGGCTAGGGACGGAAACAAATTCGACCGCGCGTTGATGAGGAATTCAACTGTGTCTGGCGGTGTATGATGCGTTTCCGTCCCCAAGCACTAGCCACCAGCACCAGCACTCTCCCCGTGACCCACGACCATTACATGCGGCAGGCTCTGGCCGAAGCCGAGCAGGCGCTGGTTGAGAACGAAGTGCCGGTCGGCGCGGTGATCGTGCATGGCGAGCGGGTGATCGCCGCCGCCACAACCAGCGGGAGATGTTGCACGACCCGACCGCCCACGCCGAGATGATCGCGATCACCCAGGCCGCCAACCACGTCGGCGACTGGCGGCTGGAAGGCTGCACGCTCTACGTCACGCTCGAGCCCTGCGTCATGTGCTGCGGCGCGATCCTGCAAGCCCGGCTGCCGACCGTCGTCTACGGCGCGACGGACCCGAAGGCCGGCGCCGCGAGCACGCTGTTCCACTTGCTCAGCGACGAGCGGCTGAACCACCGCTGCAAAGTCATCCCCGGCATCCTCGCCGCTCCCTGCGGAGAGATTCTCACTCGCTTCTTCCAGCAGCAGCGGCGGCTTGGGAAAAAGTAGGCGACGCGTCGTGGGGAAGGTCAGTCAGTCCATCCTAATCCTACTCTTACTCTTGCTCCTCCGTCCGGCAGCGAGAAGGAGCAAGACGAAGATTAAGATTAGGAAGAGGATTACGAGCAGGATTAAGAGGAAGATCAGGATGAGCAGCAAGACGGTGACCACACTCCTGCCCCCAACCTCCGCGGCCATTCACCAGGCGGCGGAGACGCTCCGCGAGGGTGGCCTCGTCGCCATGCCTACCGAAACGGTGTATGGCCTGGCCGCCGCTGCCGAGAACGATGTGGCGGTGCAGGCCATGTTCGCCGCCAAGGGGCGTCCAGCGGACCATCCGGTGATCGTGCACCTGGCGGAAGCTCGACAGCTCGATGAGTTCGCCGCGCTCGTGCCCGAGTCGGCCCGCCAACTCGCGGCTGCGTTCTGGCCCGGGCCGCTGACGCTGGTCGTGCGCCGCAATGCGCGGATCAGCCCACTTGTCACCGGAGGCCTGCCGACCGTGGGACTGCGCGTGCCAGCGCATCCGGTGGCGCAGGCGCTATTGCGCGCGTTTCGCGGGCCGCTGGCTGCGCCGTCGGCCAATCGCTTTGGACGCGTCAGCCCGACGACCGCCCAGCACGTGCTCGGCGACCTGGCCGGCCGCGTCGATTTGATCCTCGACGGCGGGCCGTGCGAAGTGGGTCTCGAATCGACGATCGTGGACTGCAGTGGCGACGCTGGCAGCGTCGTCAACGTGCTCCGCCCCGGCGCGATCACGGCCGAACAGATTGCCCAGGTGCTGCACTCGGAGGTCGCTGTGGCATCCGCCGGGTCGCCACGCGTCAGCGGCAGTTTGCCCAGCCATTATGCGCCGCGGGCCCGCGTCGAGATCGTTCCCGAGGCGGAACTCTTCGCCCGTGCCGCGGCATTGGCAGCCCAAGGCGAAAAGGTCGCCCTGCTTAGCCGCCAGCTGCCGCCAACGAGCACTAACAACGTCATCTTGCTAATGATTCCCGCCGACGAGCGCCAGTGGGCAAAGAATCTTTACTCCCTGCTGCGACAGGTGGATGAACGGGGGTGCGACGCAGCCGTCGCCGCACTGCCGACTGGCGAAGGGCTTTCCGCCGCCATCGCCGACCGCCTCCGCCGCGCCGCCGGCCGGCGAGATGTGTGAATTCTGAGTAAATCCGGTCCCATTCCACGCGCAAGTCGTACCAAATTCGCCACTGGCTTGGTATTTTAGTGTTCCCCTGCGATGCGGCCGCGAAGGGCCGCTCCCGCCTTTCCGTTGACGACGCCGCGTCGTGATTCAGGCAATGTCAGCAAGCCGCCGGTCTGGGTTGGCACTTTCGGCGATCGCCACCGCGCTGTCGTGCCTCGGCGTCCTTGGCTGCTCCGGCAAAGGCGGCTCGCAGAAGGCGTGCTATCCCGTGAAGGGGCAAGTGTTCGTCAAATCGCAGCCGGCGGATGGCGCGCTGGTAACTTTAAGCCCCCGCGACGCCAAACAGGAGGAGTGGCCCAGCGGCTATCCCCACGCCAGGGTCGCGGCCGACGGCTCGTTCGAGGTTGGGACCTATGCCGAGAAAGATGGCGCTCCGGCAGGCGAGTATGTCATCTTGGTGAGGTGGCCAGCCAAGAACCCAAATCCGGATGCCGAAGAAGTCGATGGTCCCGACCGACTTCGCGAAAAATATTCCGATCCCGGCTCATCAAGGCTTAACGCGAAGGTGGAAGCTAAGCCAACCGAGTTGCCCGCGATTCGAATCCCCTGAACCGGGCTGTCCACAGCAGCGAACTGAATTCCTTGGGGTCTTGACTTATGTTCCGACGCAATCCGACGCGCCAGCACGGCGGCTTCACACTGGTCGAACTCCTGGTGGTCATAGCCATCATCGGCGTGCTCGTAGCACTGCTTCTTCCTGCCGTCCAATCCGCTCGCGAGGCCGCGCGGCGCATGCAATGCAGCAACAATCTAAAGCAGATCGGCATTGCGATGCACAATTTTCACGACACGTATCTCGTGTTGCCTCCCGGGGCGGTCACAGGCACCACTGCCGCGGCGAATCAGGTCCGCACACGTTTTGGAATTAAGGGAACCGGCGACCAAGGTTGGGGCATGTTTATTTACCCTTACATCGAGCAGAAGAATCTGTACGACACCTATCGCTGGGACTTGGATTTTCGCGATCCGAATAATCAAAAGGCTCGTGAGCAGTATGTCAGCACGCTGATTTGCCCGACCTCGCCGATTCAACGCCGGCGGGACGTGATGACATCAGGCGGATTCACCAATTGGCAGGCCGCCGCTTCGGACTACGGCGTGAATAATGGAGTGGACGCCGCCAACCTCAATCCCCTGGGACTGGTTGAACCGGGAACCGTTGGCGCTCCCAACGGCGTGATGCGGGTCAACGAAACGCAGCGGTTCGCCGAGATTACCGACGGTCTTTCCAACACCATGTGGATCTGCGAGGACGCTGGGCGGCCGACCGTATACCGCGCTCGCAAGCAGCGATTCACCGGACGGCGCGCGGGTTCGTCGGTTCTCGATCGGGAAAACGAGTACATCCTGCACGGATTCGATGCAGCGGGGACATCTAATCCGGGGCCCTGCCATATGAATTGCACCAACGGCGACGAAATGTACTCGTTTCATCCCGTTGGAGTGATGTGCATGTTCGGCGATGGTTCGATACGGTTCGTCTCGGACACGACTCCGTTTCGAGTGGTCGCGGGCTGGATCTCACGCGGAGGCGGCGAGAACGCTGGTCAATAATGCTCGCCGCGGCCCAGGCGCAACTCGATCAGCAGCTCGTTCAGGGCGGTCAGGTCGCGCTGTTCGCCCAGCGGCGAGCTGTCGAACGCCGATTCGAGCTGCTGCTCCAGGCGGGTCAGCTCGCCGTCGTGCAGCGCCCAGTCGAGCGCGGGAATGCCGATCCGCTCGCCGCCCGTTTTGGCGGCGATCAGCTCGTCGATGTAGGGCAGCTGAAAGCGCTCGTTCAGCCGCCGCAGGTTCGCCTCGACCTGCCCAGAGCGCAGCAGGTGAATGCCCGTTAGCAGCACGCGATATGCGTAGAGCAGTGATTTGGCCCGCTTGGGCTCTTCCTTGGCCAGCAGCTTCCGCTGCGTGCCGATGAAGCCGCGGTAGTGGAAGTAATGGAACCGCGTGATGCAGCGGGCGGCGATCGGCCGCAGGCGATCGAGGAACTCCTGACCCGTCACGACCAGCGGCGAAAAGATCTGCTCCAGCACGTAGCCGTTGTTCTTGGCCAGCAGCTGAAAGTACTTGGCCGCGTCGTGGCTGACCAGATCTACCTCAACGCCCGCGTGGACGCCCGCGATTTCCGTGGTTTCGTTCGGCCGTTTCAGGCCCACCACCTCGCGCAGCGGCAGCAGGTGGCAGCCGCGGAGATCGACGTCGCTGTCGGGCGATTCGAAGCCATAGAGGTGCGCCCCGCTGACCGTGACGAACAGCGGCCGCAGCTCGAGGCCGGCGACGTGGTTTTTCCAGACGGTCAGGTCGATCATTGCGGCGCTCACGCATCCACCGCGCTGCGGCGGGCTTTCAGGAGGAACTCGTTGACGCGGGCGAAGTCGGGTTGCTCGGGCAACTGGGTCGTCTCATAGGCCGATTGAAACTCGCGCTCTAGCGCCAGCGCCTGCTGCTTGACTGCGTCGAACGGCAGCTCGCCGCGCTTGATCCGCAGCAGTTCGTCGCGGCGGGCCGAGACATCGACCAGGATCTCGCCGGTCCGCAGGGCGTGAATGCCGCAGTGAAGCAGCCGCACCAGGTGCATCGCGTGCTTGGGCTTGTAGCCGCCTCCGGCCCGCAGGGCGGCCTCCATGCGGCGGAACTGGCTGAGCACGTAGCCCGAGTAGGTCTTGAACAGGTGCTGCGAGAGGAACGCTCCGCGGATCGCCCGCAGCTCCTGGGCCAGCGGCGTCGCCGCCAGCACTCTTTCGGTCCAGAGGGTCTCCAGCACGTTCGGGTTCGCCTTCAGGGCCAGCAGCAGGAATTTGCCCACCTCCCAATAGACTTCGTCGTGCAAGTCGGTTTGCGATTCGAGCTGCTCCGGCAGGGCATACAGCGACCAGTGCAGCCTGGCGGGCGGCAGGTAGATGCCGCGGAGGTCGTCGTCGGCATCCGCTTCATCCAGGCCGAAGGCTTTCGAACCTACCTGGCAGCGGTAGATGATGTACGGCCGCAGGTCGGCGGCCAGCTGACCCAGTTCGGCCTCGACTTCCTGGCGGCGGAGCACGAGCTCGCGGAAGTAGGCGGTGGCCGTCTGACCATCGGCGAACTGGAGGGCGTACGCGCCGTCGTTGGATGCGGGACTCTCGACGATCAACGCGACCGAGCCCGGCTTGCGGTAGCTGCCGTCGGCGAGGGCCTTGCTGACTTTCAGCACCACCTGCGTCCCTGCCGAGATGACAAACGCCGGCGAGGGATGTTCGAGCGAGCGGCTGGAAACGGTCATGGGGTAAGGATAGCCGAGATAAACGTCATGGGTCCCCGGCGGAAAACCTTTCCCGATAGGTTGACAGCCGATATATCGATCGACTATATATTGGCGCAAGACAGGGAGACTTCGGATGTCGGACAAGTTTCAGCGCGACCTGGTCCGCGGCAGCCTGGACCTGATGGTCCTGTCGGTGCTCGCCGGCGGCAAGAAATATGGTTACCTGATCCAGAAAGAGGTTCGCGAGGCCAGCGGCTCGCGGGTCGAGCTGGCGGCGGGCACGCTCTACCCGCTGCTGCACAAGCTGGAGGACGACGGGCTGATCCGCAGCTCGTGGGACGCCAGCACGGGTCGCGAACGCAAGTGGTACGAGTTGACCGCCGCCGGCCGCAAGCGCCTCGCCGCCCAGGCCCAGGAGTGGAGTGACTACGCGGCCTGCGTGAAGCAGCTCTTGGCGGTGGCCAGGGTGCAAGCGGCGAGTTGATATGGAGGTTTAATTCTTCGGGGGCAGCTTGGAGATGTGGATCATGCGAAGGATACCGCTTCCCTCGGTGAAGATGCTGGTGATCGGCGCGGCCGTGGCGGCTCTGATATGGGGCGAGGCCCCAACGGCCGCGGGACAAGAGACGAAGCCCGAATCGGCGAAGCCGCGAACAAGTGAGCCGTCGCGGGCCGCTGACGTCTTGAGCAGGCAATTGGATTTGGAGTTCAAGGAAACGCCGCTTAAGGATGTGGCTTCCAGCTTGAGCGACCGAACGGGCACCACGTTTTTTGTGCGAGCGCGAGCGCTAAACGATGCGGGGATAAATCTGGATGCACCCGTGACTGGTTCCTTTCGACATATGAAGCTCGGCGCCGTCCTCGACTTGCTGCTATCCGAGCTCGATTTGACCTACGTCGATGCCGACGAGGCCGTATTGATTACGACTCCGGATGATGCAGAGTCGCGACTGGTGGCGCGCGTGTACGATTGCCGCGATTTGATGGCCGGCCCGTTGGCAGTCGGACCGATTGCGCCGCCTAACGCAATCGGCGCCGCGCCAGGAGCGCCTCGGACGGATGCAACGCCGCAAGCGCTCTCCCTGCAACAGTCGCACACCCCACCGGCAATCGGCTGTGGCAGCATTCAAGGCGCTTGGAAGGTGGAGGGACCGGCTGGGCAACTCATCCACGTCTTGACGAACGGCGTGGACGTTCAATCGTGGAGCGAGGTCGGCGGCCCGGGAACCATCAGCGAGTACAGAGGGCTGTTTGTGGTGACTCAGACCGCACGCACCCACGACAAGGTCGAGCGCTTGCTAAATCAACTCCGAGAAGCAAGTGGCCTGGCCGACGCTGCCGGCAAAGCGAAGGTCGTGCGTTAGGAGAACCGCATGTCCGACCGCGAATTCAACAACTACCTGACGCTCCTGGCTGGGCTATTGCGGCTGGGCGAGAAGCAGCGGCAGGCGATTGCGGAGGAACTGCGGAGTCATTTGGAGGATCGGCTGGAGGAATTGCTGGCCAGCGGCATGACGCGGGAAGAGGCGATCCGGCGGGCACTGGCGGAATTCGGCGACGCGGCCGGCCTGG
>DASRJB010000885.1:0-9077 GCA_035649715.1 Pirellulaceae bacterium | reverse complement strand
AAATCACCGACCGCGGACCGCGCATGAAAAAGCCGCCCGTAGGCGGCTGGGGTTTACTTGCTCGACTTGTCGTCGTCGTCAACGACTGACGTGGCCTCGATGACCAGCAGATAAGGTTGCGGCCTAAGGGCGTAGTAGAATGCCCCTCTGGGAAACTGGCGGGGCCTTTTTATGCGCATCCCCTGGCTTGTCGTCGGACTAGTCGTCGGCTGCCTGTTTATGCAAACGTGGTCACAGCAAACCGAGTTTCAGGCGGTTATGGAACTGGCAATCAAGGGCGGCGCGGGACTGCTCGTCGGGCTGGCAATCGACGTGGCTATCCAGCTACGACGTAAGTCAAATTAGGACACTACCCCTAGCCCACGTGTTTGACAACCAATCCGCCGCGGTGTTACTATAACGGGGCTTTGTCCAGTTTATCGGTCTGGCCAGGCGGGCTGGGCCGCGGATGGTTACTCTCGCCAGCAGGAGGTCCTGTCGAGAAGCACCTTTCCTCATCGGGTTCGTGGGCGGATTGGAGCGGATAATGCTGAAGAAGAGCGAGTCCAAGGAGTTCAAGCACATGCTGCTGTCGCTGCGGGCCCGGCTGCGGGGCGACGTCACGGCGATGGCCGACGCGGCCCTGCGGAAGACGCGATCGGAGGCTTCGGGCGACCTGTCCAGCATGCCGATCCACATGGCCGACATGGGCACCGACGCCTTCGAGCAGGAGTTCACGCTGAGCCTGATGGAGCACGACGGCAGCGCCCTGGAGCAGATCGAGGCTGCTCTTGTCCGCATCGAAGACGGCCACTATGGTGTCTGCGTCGAGTGCGAAGCCAAGATCCCCAAGGCCAGGCTGCAAGTCCTGCCGCACACGCCGCACTGTGTCAAATGCGCCGATAAAGTCGCCAGCCGGTAAGCCGACCGCTGGCGCGGCGGACGCTAGCTCGCCCACCGCTGGCCCGCTGCCCCGCAATCGGTACGTCGTCTACTTCGCGATCGCCCTCTTGGGCTGCGCCCTCGACCTGGCCACCAAGCAGTCGATGTTCAACTGGCTCGGTCTGCCCGCCGCGCCGTTCGTGCACCCCAACGATCCTGAAGCAATCGCCCGCTGGCGCGGCGAGCCTGGCTTGCCTCACCGCTGGTGGCTGTTCGAGGGGCGGCTGGGGATCGAAACCAGCGTCAACCGCGGGGCGCTGTTCGGTTTCGGCGAGGGCTTCTGGTGGCTGTTCGCGACGCTGTCGGTCGTGGCCCTCGTGGGAATCATGGTCTGGCTGTTCGCCTACAAGGCCGCTATCGACCGCTGGCTGACCGTGGCCCTGAGCTTCGTCAGCGCGGGAATACTGGGCAATCTCTACGACCGCCTGGGCCTGTGGGACTCGACCGGACTGGAGCCGGCGTATCGGCACGGCGTGCGCGACTGGATTCTCTTCGTCTGGCCCGAGAGCGGGCTGACGATGTTCAACCCCTGGCCCAACTTCAACATCGCCGACAGCCTGCTGGTGACCGGCGCGATCATGCTGATCGTGCACGCGGTCGTCTGGCGGGGGGACGGGGATCGGGCGTCGGGGGCCGGGAGTCGGACGGCGAGCAGTGCATAAGGCGCTGTAGGGAATGCCCTCTGTGGCATTCCGCCCTCTGGGCATTCTCAGCACATCGGCGTCGCGGATCGCCACAGAGGGCGATCCCTACAGCGCAGGACGCTCGCCGTTCCTCAGTGAATCTGCGCCAGCAAGGCGACTGCGATCAGAATTCCCATGGCGATGCCCAGCGCGATGACGACGGTGAATAGCGCGACGGCGCCCGGCGACGCTCCCACGGTCGTGCGGTAGGGATCGATGTCCAGCTTGCCGTCGCGCTCGCGGGCCAAGGCCGGACGCTTCAGCCGTACGCGGCCGTCGTCGAACTTCTCGACGAGCACCCAGCCGGCCCGGGCCTCTTCCTCCAGGCACTGGCGGAGGTACTCCGGCTTTTTGAACCAGTGGGCGGCCGAGCGGAGGATCTTGAATTCCCAGTCCTGGTTCAGGTCCTGCTGCGTATAGGGAGTCATTTCTTCTTCCTCTTCGGCCTGACGCCGCTGCTGCTCCGCCGCGGCAGCGGCAGCCGCAATCGCCCCGGCATTGGCAACGACAGCCATCTTGGGCCTCGCAACTTCGGAAGGGTATTCGCAGTTCGGCGGTGGATATCGGGCTCTGGCCTGCCGTGCAAGCTAAAAATTCGGAAAAGATCTCGGCAATAAATGGCCTTGCTGGCGCATCTATACAATTGTGGCAAAGCACCGCCGGAAAGGGCCGGGGGCGCGGCCGCGTTCTTTCTCAATTTGGTCGTTTCACGCAGTGGAATTCCTGCCGCCCTTCCGGTAGACGGCAAGCAGGTAAGGATAATTCCCGCTGGTGTCTCTAGTGCTTCTAACGCAACCGGGCCTCAATCTAAACAACATTTTAGTAAATGATTATAGATTCACAACTTGCGCTGCCCCGCCGGGCAGGCACCGCGAAACCAATTCTCGCCGAGCACGGAATTATCCTTACCCTGCGTGCGTGCCCCGCAAGGGCGCCGGTACCAACTTTCACTACCAAGCGGCCATTGGGCTGAACACGGTCACGCCTTCGGCTTGCGCGCATAATGCGCATAATGCCCGGCGCGCAGAATCGAACGCAAGTCATTGTCCACCAAATACTTGCGGCGAATCCTGCTCGCGCAGACTTTTTCCGCGTATGCGCGCATTAGACCGTCGCGGTAATTACTCGCCGCCGGCCGACCATAAGATTGCTAGACAGACCATGGATGAACGTCCGCCCGCACTCGACTTCGACTCGATCGTCCGCGAGACGCAGGCCCACATCCGCGCGTACATCGCCGGAATGGGAGTGCCGCGGCACGACGTCGATGACATCGCCCAGGATGTCTATGTCGAGCTGTACCGGTTCTTCGACCGCATTCCCCCGGAGGTCCCCCCCAAGCAGTGGCTCAAGGGAATCGCCCGCAACCTCTCGCTCAACTACTTCCGCCGCACCAGCCGGCGGCAGCGGCTGCAGCGCGAGGCCCTGGTCGAGATTTTCCTGCGGGCCGAGCAGGAAACCGCCCCGGCCGTGTCCGAGGGGCCGGTCCGCCGGGCCCTCGACGGCTGCTACGAAAAATTGGCCCCTGACAGCCGGCGGCTCCTGTCCCTGCGCTACGAGCAGGAGCTGCCGAGCCAGACGATCGCCGAGCGGCTGAAATCGACGGCCGAAGCGGTGCGGGTGGCTCTTTTCCGGGTGCGGGCGAGTTTGAAGCAATGCATCAGCAAAAGCCTGGCGAGTGAACGAGGATAGTCAAGCGAACGATGTCCGACGAACTGATTCACCGCTATCTCGACGACCGCTCGGCGCTTTCGGAAGGCGAGCTGGACGAGCTGATTGCCCACTTGCGAGCTGAGCCCGCGCGGGCGGCGGCCCTGCGTGAGCAGCTGCTTTTGGACGATTTGCTCGCCCAGAAGCTGGCGGTGGACCGGCAGAATTTCCCGGCCCAGGTGGACCAGCGAATCGCCGATTTCCAGCGCGGCCAGGAGGAACTTGACGCCCAGGTCACCGAATTGCGGCAACTGGCCGAGGCCGAGATCGATCGCCCGCGGACCTGGTCGGGGACTTCCCCCTGGGTCAAATATGTGCTGGCCCTGTCGGCCGCCGTGCTGATTGGCGGCGTGTTCTTCGCGTCGCAGTGGCTGCCGGCTCAGCCGTACACTGTCCTCAAGGTCAGTAAGGTCGAAGGCAATGTCACTTTCCAGCAGGGTGGCCAGTCGTCGGCTGCCGCAGTGCACGCCGCGCTGCTCAGCGGCCAGCAAGTGAACGTACCCGCCGGCGGCTCGATCGACCTCGTCTACCAGGACGCCACGACGGTCTGGCTGGGTGGAGACGCGGCCGTCACGTTCGATACCGATCGGGCGACCGGCGCGAAGCGCGTCAGGATCGACCGCGGCGAACTGATCGCCAGCGTCGCGCCGCAAGCGGCCGGCCCGATGGTTTTCACGACGCCCCACGCCGTCGCCACGGTGCGGGGCACGAAGCTCCGATTGGCCGTGACAGAGACCGAGACGTTGCTCGACGTAACAAAGGGCCTGGTGGACTTCCAGCGGCTGGGCGATCAGAACCTCCAGCAGGTGGCGGCGAGCCAGTCGGGCATCGCGACGAGCGAGGCGTTTTTTCCCGTGCAAGCGCTCGCCTGGCCGGCCAGCCGCGAGGGGGTCGTTTATCTGCTGTCGTCGCTGGAAGCCGCCGACGATCTGCCGTACACGGCGGTGCGCATTCCCGACACGAACAACTACCTCCTTACGGAATTGCTGCCGCGCGGCGCAGCTCAGCTGCGGCCCGGCACGCTGCAGTGGGAACTGAGCGGCGGGCACTTGTATTCCGACGAGGCCGGCCAGGACGTTCTTCCGCAACTGACCGGCCGCGACGAGCTGACGCTCGAGGTCATTTTCCAGCCCGCGGCCTCCGTCGCGACAAGCCCCGCGCGGATTGTCGCCCTGGCCGACGACGGTGAGTCCGCCAACCTGGCGCTGAGCCAGGAGGGCAGCGACCTGGTTTTCTCGCTGCGCACGGAGGACGAAACGATCAAGCCGCTGCGTTTTTCGCTGCTGGTGGCGAACGAACCGCTGGAGTCCGTTCGGCCCAAGCATATAGCCGTCACGCACCGCGCCGGCGAACTGGTCGCCTATCGCAGCGGCGCGGAAGTTGCCAGAAGTCGGCTGGCCGGCGGCACGTTGGCCGAATGGCGCGGCGGCCCGTTGACGATCGGCGCGGATAGCCGCGGGCAGCGCGTTTGGCGGGGCCGCGTCCTGGCGATCGTGCTGTCCAGCCGCTGCCTGAGCGTCGCCGAGATCGCCCGCAGCGAAGCGAGCTTTCGCCTGCTGTCCGCTGAGCGAAAGTAGCGCGGCTACACTCGCTTCTGAACCTGGAGCGAGCCGAAGACGAGCGCGGCGAGGGCCATGCCCCAGAGGACGGTGGCGTGGGGCCAGAGCTCGGGCCAGCCGCCGCCGCGGAGGATGACGCTCCGCGAGGCGTCGATCATCCAGGTGGTGTGGAAGCACTGCGACACCGGCTGCAAGAGGGCCGGCATCGAATCGATCGGGAAGACGTAGCCCGAGAGGAAGATCGACGGCAGGAACGTGCCCATCGCCATTTGGCCCGAGGCTTCGCGGGTGGCGGCCTTGGTCGAAATCCACAGGCCCAGGCCGAGGTTCGTCAGGAAGAACGGGAACGAAACCATCAGCAGCGTCAGGAACGAGCCGTGAATCGGCACCTGGAACACGAGCCACATCAGAAAGGCGATGAAGCAGAACTCCAGCATCGTCAGCACGATGTAGGGCGAGAGCTTGCCCAGGATCAGCTCGCCGCGGCGGATCGGCGTCATGTAGAGCTGCTCCAGCGTGCCCAGCTCTTTCTCGCGGACGATCGCGTTGGCCGAGAGCATCGTGGACATCATCTGGCACATCACGACCATCAGGCCGGGGATAAAAAAGTTCGCCGAGCGAGTGTCGGGATTGAAGAGGACGCGGGGCTGGGATTCGACCGGCAGCGGCTTGTTGCCGAGGATCCGCACGAGCGACTCGCGGAGCGTGATCGCGTTGCTGACGTTGACCGCCTCGCCGGCGATGCTCGACTCGGTGCCGTCCACAAGGACCAGAATGCGGGCGGTCTGGCCGGCCTCCAGCCGCCGCGTGTAGTTCTCCGGGATGACGATGCCGATGCGGGCCTTGCCGGCGACGATCATCCGGCTGGCGACCTGGTCGGAATAGGCGTTGGCCACGATCCGGAAGTCGCCTGAGTTTCTGAACTGATCGATCAATTGCCGGCTTTCCTGCGTGCCGGAGTAATCGACGACGACGGTGCGGATGTTGCGGACGTTGGTGTCGATGGCATAGCCCAGCATGAACAGCTCCATCACCGGCACGAAGAGCGTGAAGAACAGCGTCTGCGGATCACGGAGGATGTGCAGCAGCTCTTTGCGGGCCACGGAGAACGTGCGGAGGAAGGTGTTGCCGTTCATGTCATTTGTCACTTGTCATTTGTCACTTGTCATCCCGCTTGGGCCAGCTCCCGTTGCCGGTTGCGGGCGATGGTGACAAACACGTCTTCGAGGTTTGCGGCCGCCGGCCGGATGATGACGTCCGGGCCGGCGATGTCGGCGAGCGTGTCGTCGTCGCGGACGAGGGCGTGGATCGATTGGCCGAAGATTGTGGCCTCCTGGACGGTCGGGCGGTGCTTCAGCCGCACGAGCAGTTCGGCCGTATCGGGCGTCACGATTTCGAGTCGGCGAAATCCGGGCGGATGGACTTCCGGCAGGCGTTTGAGGGCGCTGGGTGTGTCGAGGGCCAGCAGCGTGCCGAGATGGAGGTAGCCGACGCGGCCGCAGCGCTCGGCCTCGTCCATGTAGTGCGTCGTGACCAGCAGGGTGATGCCTTGGCCGGCCAATTGAAACAACAGGTCCCACAACTCGCGGCGGGCGACCGGATCGACGCCGGCCGTCGGCTCGTCGAGGAACACCAGCTCCGGCCGGTGCAGCAGGGCGCAAACGAGCGCCAGCCGCTGTTTCCATCCGCCGGAGAGCTTGCCCGCCCAGCGGCCCAGGTACGGCTCCAGGCCGGTGAGTTCGACCAGCTCGGCCTGCCGCTGTTTGGCTTCCGAGTTTCGCAGACCGTAGATGCCGGAGTAGAAGTCCATGTTCTCCTGCACGGAGAGGTCGGCGTAGAGCGAGAACTTCTGCGACATGTAGCCGATCGACTGGCGGATTCGCTCGGCGTCGCGGGCGACGTCGTGGCCCAGCACGGTCGCGCCGCCGCCGGCCAGCGGCAACAGGCCGCACAGCGCCCGGATGAGCGTCGTTTTGCCCGAGCCGTTGGGGCCGAGCAGACCGAACACTTCGCCGCGCTCGACCTGCAGGCTGACGCGATCGACGGCCGTGAAGCTGCCGAAACGGATCGTCAGGTCGCGAATGTCGATGACGGGCTCGTTGGCGGAGGACATGGCGACACCGTAGAGCAAGCGTCCTCGCTTGCTCACCGCTGGATTCGAGTAATCGCTGCACAAGCGAGGACGCTCATGCTACTTCGGCAGCCACACATCCGCCGCCATGCCGGATTTGAAGACGCCCTGCGAATCGGCGACGCGGACCCGGAAGCCGAACACCTGGTGCCGCCGTTCGTCGATCGTCTGCACGTTGCGGGGCGTGAACTCGGCCGCCGAGGCGATGTAGGTGATCTCCCCCTCGAACCGCTTGCCGGGAAACGAATCGCAGGTGACTTCGACCTTCTGGCCCAGCTTGATCTTGCCCAGGTCCACCTCCGAGATGTAGGCCTTCACCCACAAGTCGTCGGCCCGCAGCACCAGCGCCACCGGCTGGTTGGCCTGCGCGATGTCGCCCGGGCGGACCATCACGATCTCGACCACCGCCTTCTCCGGGGCATAGACCGTCCGCTCGGCCCGCTTCACGTCGATCTCGTCGATCTGGGCCTGGAGCTTCGCCACCAGCGCCCGCTGCTCCTGTTTGTCCTCTTCACGGCTGCCGGCGATGATCAGGTCGTAGTTGGCCTGGAGGCGGTTCAGCTCCGCCTGCGCCTCCTGAACTTCCTCGTCGCGGTAGCCCGATTCCATCATCCGCGCCTTCGCCGCCGCGGCGCTTTGCTCGGCGATCAGCCGGTTGTAGCGGGACAGCGCGGCGTCGTACAGCGCGGCGGTCGAGGCCTTCGTGGTGAGCAGGTTCCGCTCGCGCTTCAGCTCGGCCAGTGCGTTCTGCACCTGAGCGTCGATAGCTTGCAACTCGCTGCGGGCCTGCTCCTTCTCCTCGGTGCGATAGCCCTTGGTCATCCGCGCCAGCCGGGCCTGGGCCGAGTCCACCGCCGCCTTGGCCGCGGCCTTCTCTTCTTCGCGCGAACCCTTTTCGAGTCTGGCCAGCACCGCCTCGGCCGCTTCCTTCTGAGCCACGAGCTGCGCCCGCTGGGTATCGAGCTCCGGCATCTCCAGCAGGGCGATCGGCTGCCCGGCCTCCACGAGCTGCGATTCCTTGACCAGCACCTTGGACACCCGGCCGCCGACGCGCGAGCTGAGCCGGACTTCCTGCGTCTCCACCGTGCCGGGCAGGCGCATCTCGCGGGCCGCAGCCGGCCAGTTGAACCAGACCGCCCACGCCGAGCCGGCCGCAGCCAAGAGCGCTGCCCCCACGCCGACCGGTTTCCAGATCATGGCCCACCTCTCGCTCATCGTGGCAACAAGCGCTCGGCCGCTTGCTTGCGGCCTCAGCCTGCTCCTACTAAGCTCAGCAGCGCGGATGGGGGTTTCAGACACGGCGGTGAGCGAAAAGTTGGCGAATTGCCGCAACTGGTTGGCTGTCAACCAGTTGCGCCTGGACTCGCTATGGACAAGGATAGCACGAGCCAGCTGCAGACGCTGCTCGACCGCCTCCGTCAGGGGGATCGCCAGGCCCGCCGCGAGTTTCTCGAACAAGTATGCGAGCGCCTGCGGCGACTGGCCGCCAAGATTCTTTCGGGCTCCTTCCCGAACCTGCAACCCCGGCACGAGGTCGATAGCGTCGTTCACGAGACGTGGCTGCGGCTGATGCAGGCTCTAGACAAGGCCGATCCGCCGACGGTGGCCGATTTTTTTCGCCTCGCGGCGCATAAGATTCGGCAGGTGCTGCTCGACATGGCCGACCGGCAGCGGCGGATCGATCAGCGGGAGACGTTCCTGGGCCTGGCCGATTCGCAGGCGGCGGGGCCAGATTCGCCGCACGCCGAGCCGGGCAACCAGACCTACGACGGGGCCAAGCTGGCGCTGTGGACGGAGCTGCACAACAAGGTTGGCCTCCTGCCCGAGGATGAGCGGACGGTGTTCGAGATGCACTATTACCTGGGCCTGCCGCAGGCCGAGATTGCCAAGATACTGGACCTGCATCCCCGCAAAGTCAGTTATCTGTGGATCGCCGCCACGGAGAACCTGGCTGGGGAAATGAGCGCCCTGTCACCGCATACGTAGCCGAATTCGCCAGAATTCGGGCGGGTGGCTGTGGTTCACACCAGTGAACCACAGCCGGCGGCGCGGAACGATCACTAGCCGTGGTTT
>DASRJB010000884.1:0-4165 GCA_035649715.1 Pirellulaceae bacterium | reverse complement strand
ATCAGCTTGGGATGCACTTTTATTATGACCAATCCCGCCGCCGGGGGAAGAGCAAGCGGCAAAATCTTGGCAGACGGGGCAATTCTCGCCTTGCCGCGTTGGTTGCTTCTTGGCACCATTCGTGGCGCCGACAATTTGCCGCTGTCATTTCCGAGTTTCATCGCATGACGTTTCGCAGCCGCTGGCTTGTTGGTTATCTCGCCGCGGCGCTGGCGCTGGTGATCCGCCTGTGGGTCGGCACGCTCCGCGTGCGCAAGGTGAGCGCCGATGGCCGCGAGCACCCGACCGACCCGCGCCAGCAACGATACATCTACATTTTCTGGCACGAGGGATTGCTCGCGCCGCTGACCACGCACGCCAAGGTCCGCGTTCTGATCAGTCAGCACACCGACGGCGAACTGATCGCCCAGATTTGCCGGCGGCTAGGAATCGGCGTGATTCGGGGCTCGACGGCCCGCGGCGGCAGCCAAGCGCTGATGGAGATGATCCGCAGCAGCGGCGAGGACCACCTGGGCATCACGCCCGACGGGCCGCGCGGGCCCCGCCGCGAGCTCAAACCGGGGGCCGTGATGGTCGCGTCGCAGAGCGGCCTGCCGATCGTGCCGGTTGGTATTGCCTTTGTTCGGGCGTGGCGAGCGGGCAGCTGGGACCGCTTCGCCCTGCCGCTGCCCTTTTCGACGTTGATCGGCGTGATGGGCGAGCCGATCGAGGTACCTGCCGACCTGGACCGCGGCGGCCTGAAACACTGGACGAGGCATGTCGAAGAGCAGATGGGCGCGCTGACCGAGGCAGCCGAGAACTGGGCCGACCGCGTGCGGCGCGAAGGGCGGCGAGCCCAGCCGCCCGAATTGGCTCACAGAACACGCCTCTCGCGCTCGGCGTAATGGTGTGCAGTCCGCTCGCTCCGCGATCGGACGTCCTCACGCGGAGGGTGAGGTCTACACTAAACACCCGCCTTGACGCTATCTTCTGACCGCTCCTATACTTGCGCGCTGTAGCGAAAGTTGCTCGCCGCGTCAACGACTGCCCCATACGCCCATGAAAGCCGAACGCCGTCACGAACTGCAGCAGAACGAACTGGCCGATTGGCTGGGCGAAAAGATCGAGGCCTTAAAGCCACAGGCAACGCAAATCGCGATCGTCGTGCTGGCGGTCGTTGTCTTGGTGGTCGCGGGAACCTGGTATTTCGGCACCGAGGATCATGCCTCGGCCAGGAGTTGGAGCGACTTCTTCGGCGCGATGAATCAGCCGCGGGACAGCGAGAAGCTGCTCGAGAAGTTGAGCATCGATAAGCCGGGCACTGCTCCGGGGATGTGGGCCATGATGACGCTGGCCGACACCAGCGCCGAGCAGGGCGGCCGGGCGATGTTCACCGACCGGCCCGAGGCCCAGAAGCTGCTGAACAAGGCCGAGACGTCCTACAAGGCCGTCGAGGCGGCGGCGACCCACGATCCGCTCCTGCAATCGCGGGCACGGCTGGGTCTGGCCAAGGTTTATGAGTCGCTGTGCAAGCCCGAGGAGGCGCTGAAGTACTACGAGCAAGTCGCGGCCAGCCAGAAGGACACGGCGATCGGCAAGTCCGCCGCCGCCGATGCCGCTCGCATGAAGAACAAGGAGCAAGTCGATCTGCTGGCCTGGTTCGCGGTGCAGACGCCCAAGCGTCCTGCGCCGATTCCGGGCTTTGGCGGCGGCATTCCCGGCCTGCCCAACGACTTGCCTGAACGACCGGATATCAGCGTGCCCAGCATTACGCCGCCCAGCGGCCTGGGCCTGGACAATATTGGCACCGGAGTCCCGACGGTTCCGACGCCGGAGTTCCCCGCGCCGGGCACGACGACTCCGCCCGCGCCCACAACGCCTCAGTCCAAGACGGGCGACACCAATCCGGCCGAGCCGAAGACCGAAGCGCCCAAAGCGGACTCACCCAAGTCTGAACCCTGAACCCCGAACCCTGAACCCTCTGCCACCTGACCAGCCACTCGAGTTGACCGTCGGACCCGATTCGGCGGGCCAGCGGCTGGATGCCTTCCTGGCGCAGGTGCTGCCCAAATACAGCCGCGTTCAGCTGCGCAAAGTGATCGGCGGCGGCGGCGTGACCGTCAACGGCCAGGGAACGAAGGTCGCCCATCGGCTGAGCGCGGGCGACCGGATTCTGGTCGTGCTGCCGCCGATGAACACGGCCGGCCCGCACCCCGAAGAGATTCCGCTCGAAATTCTCTACGAGGACGAGCACATTATCGCGGTCAACAAGCCGCCGGGCATGGTCGTGCATCCGGCCCGCGGGCACTGGTCGGGAACGCTGGCCAGCGCGCTGTCGTTTCACTTCCGGCAGCTCAGCTCGGCCGGCGGTCCGACGCGGCCGGGCATCGTGCACCGGCTCGACCGCGACACCAGCGGAGTGATGGTCGTCGCCAAGACCGACCCGATGCACTACGCCCTGGCGGCGCAGTTTGAGAATCGCACGACCGAGAAGGAGTATTTTGCGATCACGGCCGGCGTACCCGACCGCGACCGCGACATCATCGAGCAGCCGATCGGCATCCATCCGCAGCAGCGGGAGAAGATGGCCATCCGTCCGGGCCACTCGACTAGCCGCGGGGCGACGACGTTCTATGAGGTGGTCGAGCGGTTCGCCGGCTTTGCCGCCGTGCGAGTGCTGCCGAAAACCGGCCGGACGCACCAGATTCGCGTGCACCTGGCCCACATCGGCTGCCCGGTGCTGTGTGACAAGCTCTACGGTGGCCGCTCGTCGGTGAGTCGGCGCGAACTCGTCCGCGGCGGCGACGAGACCGTCGTTCTCGCGCGGCAGGCGCTCCACGCCCAGCGGATCAAGCTCGCCCATCCGGCGACGGGCGAACCGATCGAGCTCATTGCACCGCTGCCGGCGGATATTTCACACGTTTTGAATGTGCTGAGGCAGCCAGGGAAATGAACAGAAGGAAACGAAGAAAACGAAGGACGGTCAGAGAGAAACGGTCGCAAGAGAATTATTCTCCTTTTCTCTCTTCGTTTCCTTGGTTACCTTCTGTTCGATCCGCCTCCGTTCAGGTGAGTCAGGAGATGCTTCCATGTCGCCAGATCGCCGCACGTTTCTTCAGTTGGCCGCACTGGCGTCGAGCGCGGCTAGTCTCGAGGCAAATGCGCAAGAGGCAAAGCGATTCGCGATCGCCATCCACGGCGGCGCGGGGAAGTCGGCGGACAGGATGCCGCCCGAAGAAGTGAAGGCGGTCGAGGCCTCGCTAGGCCAGGCGCTCGATATCGGCGTGAAGGTTCTCCAGGAGGGCGGCGCGAGTCTGGACGCGGTGGAGCAGGTGCTCCGCTTCCTGGAGGACGATCCGCTGTTCAACGCCGGCCGCGGCGCCGTGTTCAACGCCGCCGGCGAACATGAGCTGGATGCCTCGATCATGGACGGCAAGACCAAGGCCTGCGGCGCGGTGGCCGCCGTCCGCACCGTGCGGCACCCGATCTCGCTCTCGCGGCTGGTGATGGAAAAGACCCGCCACGTCCTCTTGACCAGCGACGGCGCGGAGAAGTTTGCCGACGAAATGCGCGTGGAGCGCGTCGAGAACAAATGGTTCGACACCGACAAGCAGCGCCGCGACTGGGAACGCTCGCGGGCCGCCGATGCCAAGAAACAAGCTGCCACTGGCCACTCACCACTCACCACCGACTCCGCCCATTACGGCACCGTCGGCTGCGTGGCCCTCGACGCCGCAGGCAACCTCGCGGCCGGCACTTCGACCGGCGGCATCTCGAACAAGAAGTATGGCCGCGTCGGGGATTCGCCGATCGTCGGCGCGGGCACCTATGCCGACAACGCCACCTGCGCGGTCAGCTGCACCGGCACCGGAGAACAGTTCATCCGGAATGCAGTCGCCTACGACCTCTCGGCCCGCCTGAAGTACCTGAAGCAGCCGCTGGCAGAGGCGGTGAATGAGGTCCTGCACAAGACGCTCCGCCCGTCCGACGGCGGGCTGATCGCCTTGGGCGCGGACGGGACGATCGTCATGGACTATTCCACCGGCGGCATGGCTCGCGCCGCGGCGGACGCCAGCGGCCGCCGCGAGGTGAAGATAGGGCGGTAAGGCCCGGTATTCAAATGCAGAATTCAGAATGCAGAAGGACGAACCCAGAACGACAGCCCCGTCCCTGTCGATCTTCTGAA
>DASRJB010000883.1:0-11020 GCA_035649715.1 Pirellulaceae bacterium | reverse complement strand
GCCAGTTTCCCGGCGGCGATGTCGGCCTCGACTCGCGGGAGATTTGGATTGCACCGCTCCAGCCGATCGGCATCCATGTTCTGTGCTCCGGGGACGGGCCAGCCCGCGGCGGCCAGCGGCGAGCACAGAGAAGCCGCTTGACCGCCTGGGGCTGCTTGGCCGCGCGGTTTCGAACCCGGCGGCCGTCCCGATGAATGAGGATTCTACCCGACCACCCGCAAGAACGAGACGTCAGCCACCGCTTGCGGCCGGGCACGGCGGTTCGGCTTAGCTTGCTTCGCAGCCCGCGGCTCCCGCTCCGCCTTGGCCTGCAATGCCACCGCAGCTGCCTCCTTCTCTTTCGCCACGACTTCGGGAAACAGCCACGCGCGAACGTGATCAGCTACGGCCCGCAGCCGGGCATCGTCGATCCGCTCGCGATACGCGGCGGCCATGCTTGCGTCGGCGTGTCCCATGATGCTGTTGATAGCCGGCTGGTCCCGCGAGCCGTCGGCGATTGTGCGGAAGACGTGCCGCAGCGTGTAAAACCCGAGCCCCGCTCGATGCAGCTGCAGATCGTCGAGCAGTTTGCGGAATTCTTTGGTCACCGGGTTGTCGAAAGTCTCCTTCGCCCACGGAGCGCCGTACTTCGTCACAAAAACCAGGGGCTCCGCGTCGGGCGACTTGGGCGCCGGCCGCTTCTCAATCGCCTTCGCGAGCACAGCGACAGTCTCGGGCCACAGCGGACAACGGCGGTCGATGCCGGTTTTCGGCCGGTGATAGTCGAGCCAGCCGCCGGCCAGGTCGAGTGATGCCAGCGGAAGCGTGCCGCAGTCGCTGTTGCCGAAACCACAGTTGACCGCCAGAAAGATCATCGCACGCATCTGGACATCAGCCGCCTCGATCAGCCGCCGCATGTCCGCGGCCTCGATCATCCGCTGGCCCTTCTCGGCCCGTTCGAGCCGCAGGGCCTTTTTGCTGGGGCGTTTGAACAGCGGCCCGTATCGCATCGGTTGGTCGATCAGCCCAGTGTCGTAGCCGTGTTTGAACACGACGCGGACGCGCTGAATCTCGTTGCCCAGCGCGACGTGCCCGAGGGTCTTGGCCAGGCTGGATCGTAGATCCTTGAAGTCGTCGGGAGTCAGGTCCGCGACGGTCCGCGTCTTGCCGAATCTGGCCACGATGCGGGTGGTCGTGCGTTCGTAGTCCGTCCGCGTCTGGCGGGTGATCTCGCCGGTCTCCAGCAGGTCGTCCTTCGCCTGCATGAAATGGTCGCACAGCTCGGCGACCGTCGTCCCGGCGGTTTTGGTCCGCGGCGTGCGGCCGGCCAGCAGGTCGTCCTTCTGCTCGGCCCACAGCTCCAGGGCCTTGGCCCCTTTGGGGTCGTCGGCGACTTTGCCGAAGTATGAAAGTTTCCCGCGAACCTTTTTGGCCCATCGGCCATTCTGGTGAGGAAAGAGCGGGTACGAGAGTGGCAGGCCCCAGGCAATTCGCCAGTTGAGCTTCTCGTCAGAACCCGGTTTGCGAGCGGAACGGCGCTTGGTAGAATCGGTCACGGCATCACCTCCAGGTCAAAGCGGTTGGTGGTGTCATGACACCCGCTGCTGAATACGGCGGGTGTCACTTTTGACGAACAGAAGCCTAACTGGTGTCAAAAGTGGTGTCAAGCACTTGGAGGTCGAAACCGAGACTTGACAAAAAACCCAGAAAACACTGGGAAAAGTGGCAAATGGTCAGGTAGCTCAGTTGGTAGAGCAATGGACTGAAAATCCATGTGTCGGCGGTTCAACTCCGCCCCTGACCACTGGTGACCCGCGGTTTTTCGGAGAGTTCGAAAAACAGCGGGTTGCTTTTTGGATTGAGGATGCTGATGGCGGCGAGCGAGCGGGAGCGGTTGATTGCGGCGGCGCTGGAGGTTCGTCGGCGGGCGTATGCCAGGTACTCGAAGTTCGCGGTGGGAGCGGCGATCCTCGCGGCGGATGGGCGGATGTTTGTCGGCTGCAACGTCGAGAACGTGTCGTATGGCTTGACGATTTGTGCGGAACGAGCGGCGACCTTCGCAGCCGTCGCGGCGGGTGCGACGGAGTTCCAGTTGCTGGCGATTGCCGCCAGCGGCGGCGTCACGCCGTGCGGAGCTTGCCGGCAGGTGCTGGCCGAATTTGCGCCGCAGCTGCCCATCCTGCTGGTCGATGCGGACCAGCCCAAGCGAATCGTCGAAGCGAACCTCCGCGAGCTCTTGCCGGCGGCGTTTGCGTCGTTTCAGCCCCAGCAGGCTAAGGAGCCGCGGCGCGGCTCGCGAAAACAGCGTGGTTAAACCAAGACGCCGGCGATGCAGCCCATCATGAAATTGACGATCGTCCCGCCGAGCATGGCCCGCAGGCCCAGGCGGGCGATGTCCGACTGCCGCTCGGGGGCCATGCCGCCGAGGCCGCCGATCTGGATGCCGATCGACGAAAAATTCGCGAAGCCGCACAGGGCGTAGGTCATGATCGTGATGGTCCGCGGGCTGAGCTGCACGCTGGAGCTCTCCTCCTTCCATTTCGCCAGTTGCGTGTAAGCCACAAATTCGTTGGCAAACATTTTTTTGCCCAGCAGCTCGCCGGCCCGCAGGCAGTCCCGCGTCTCGATGCCCATGATCCAGGCGAACGGGCTGAAGAGGTAGCCGAGCAGGCCGGAGAGGGTCCACCCGGCGGCCGCCGTCCAGCCGGTGGAGCGGGCAAGGCCAATGCCGATCGCCTGCACGGCTGCGTCGAGCATGGCGATCAGGGCGATGAAAGCGATCAGCATCGCGGCCACGTTGATAGCCAGCTTCACGCCGTCGGCCGCACCGATCGCCGCCGCCTCGATCAGGTTCGCGCCCTGCGGCGGCGCTTCCATCTTGACCTTGCCGAGCGTCGCCGGCTGCTCGGTCTCTGGCACGAGCACCTTGGCGATCAGCAGGCTGGCCGGCGCGGAAATCACGGAGGCCGTCACCAGGTGGCCGGGGTCGAGGCCGAACTCCTTGGCGCTGAACGCTGCGATCAGGCTGCCCGAGATGTTGGCAAAGCCGCCGATCATCACGGCGTTCAACTCCGACAGCGTCATCCCGGCGATGTAAGGCTTCACCAGGAGCGGCGCTTCGGTCTGGCCCAGGAAGACGTTGGCGCTGGCCGACAGCGCTTCGGCCCCCGACACGCCCATGAAGCGCTGCATCACGACGGCCATGCCTTTGACGACGAGCTGCATGATGCCCAGGTAATACAGAATCGCCGCCAGCGACGAAAAAAAGATGATCGTCGGCAGCACCTTGAAGGCAAACGGATGCTCCAGGAAGCGGTCGCCGAACACGAACTTGCTCCCCACATCGGTCAGGTCCGAGACCCAGCGAAAGGCGTCGCCGATCGCGGCGAACGCGATTCGCCCCGGCCGCGTGTCGAGAATCACCACCGCCAAGGCGAACTGGAGCAGCGTACCGACGATCACGACCCGCCAGGGAAACCGCCGCTTGTCGCCGCTCAAGCACCAGGCCACGCCGATCATCACAAAGTAACCGGCGAAGCTGATCGCGCGTTCCACAGGCGGCTCCTCGTAGCAACAAGCTGCCAGCTTGTTGCATAACTGCGGAGATGGGGCAAGCTGGCAGCTTGCCCTACGACTTTAGACGCCCGCCACCGCGTCGCAAGCAGCGGCCGCCATTTCTTCCGCCGCGACGGCCGTCGGGGCCTCGGCAATGATCCGCACGATCGGCTCGGTGTTGCTGCCGCGGACGATCAGCCAGCGGCTGGGCCAGTCAAGCCGCAGACCGTCGAGCCGGTCGGCCTTGGCGTCGGCGAAACGCTGCTCCACGGCGGCCAGCGCCGCGAGCAGCTTTTCCACGGCGAGGTTTACCGTCCGCTTGACAATCTCGTACCGCGGCAGCTCCGCGGCCAACTCGCTGACCGGCCGATTGCGGGTGGCCATCGCGGCCAGGACCAGCGCCATCCCCACAAAACTGTCGCGGACCAGCCCCACCCGCGGATCGATGGGCCCGCCCGAGCCTTCTCCGCCAAAGACCGCGCGCTGGGCGAGCATCTGATCGACGACGTTCGCCTCGCCGACCGCCGCGCGGTGAAATGGCACGCCGTAAATCTGCGCCAGGTCCTCCGACATCCGGCTCGTGGCGCAGTTCGTAACGACCGGCCCCTTTCGCTGGCGCAGGGCATGGTCGAGGCAGATCGCCAGCGTGTACTCTTCGCCCAGATAACGCCCGTTCTCGTCGATAATTGCCAGCCGGTCCGCGTCGGGGTCCTGGCAGAAGCCGACATCGGCCTTGGCCGCGGTCACTTGCTCCCCGACGCCGGCGAGGTTCTCCGCCGTCGGCTCGGGCGGATGCAGGAACTGCCCCGTCGGCTGCTGGCCGAGGATCGACACCTGGCAGCCAAGGGCTTCGAGCAGTTGCAGGCCGAGGAGGCTGCCTGCTCCGGCATTGCTGTCGAGCAGGACGCGAAAGCTGCGGCGGCGGATGGCGGCGGCATCGACCGCCGCCAGGATCAGCCGCAAGTGCTCGCCGGTCGTATCGGCAATCGTCGAAACCGAACCGAGCTTGTCGAACGCCGCCCAGGGAGCGGACGATTCGCGATACGCGGCCAACACCGGCTGCCCGGCGGCCGCCGGCAGGACCCGCCCCACGGCGTTGAAGAGCTTGAGGCCGTTGTAGGGGGCTGGGTTGTGGCTGGCGGAAATCTGCACGCCGCCGGCCGCCTCATGCTGCCGCACGAGAACGCCGAGCGTCGGCGTCGCGGCGACGTTGGCGTAGAGCACATTGCGGCCGCAGGCGGCCAGCGTGCCGCACACGATCTCGGCCAGCATCGGTCCGCTCGTGCGGCCGTCGCGGCTGACGACCAGCGGCCCGGGCGGCAGCGCCCTCGCCAGCGCGGCCACGTAGCGGGCGGCTACCGGCGGCGTCAGGCTCTCGCCGACGATCCCCCGCAGTCCGGAAACGCTGATGATCGGCTCCGTCACGCAGTTGACTCCCAGCGGTAGAATCACGGTGGGCCGGCGCTGCCGGCGTCGGTGTCGCCCACGAATATAACCCTTTCCTAGCGCGGATCGGCGATGAGTGAAACGCTGCTCTTTTGGAATCCCGGCCCCCAGCTGCGGCTCTCGCCGGCCGAAGTCGCCCGCGAGATCGTCTGGGGCGAGGAAGTCGCGGGGCTGATCGACCTCGACGTGCGGGCCATTATCGACCGGCTCAAGGCGGCGTTTCCGCAGCATGATGAGCAGTCGGGCCTGCTCATCGCTCGGGCGGGTGAGGGCAGGTTCGAGGCAACCTGGACCTGGCAGCACGTCAAAGTCGAGTGTCACGACCTGCCGCCGGATGATCGGCAGCGGCTGATCGACACGATCGAAGCGGCCGGCTGCCAGGCCTACCAACCAAAAGCGTGAGCGAGGGGCACGAACTTTCCGTAGCCGAATTCGCCAGAATTCGGTGCTGTGGAAAGACCGAATTCTGGCGAATTCGGATACGGAGACCAGCGGAGATAACCCTTGGACGGCGTCACCTGCCAGCGGATCGCAACCAATGGCATTCATCTGAATGTCGCGCAGGCCGGGCCGGCCGATGGCCCGCTGGTGCTGTTGCTGCACGGGTTTCCGGAATTCTGGTATGGCTGGCGTCACCAGATTCCGGCGCTGGTCGCCGCAGGCTATTGCGTTTGGGCGGCCGACCAGCGGGGCTTCAACCTGAGCGATAAGCCGCCGCGGGTGCAGGACTACTGCCTCGACCAACTGGCGGCCGATGCCGCCGGGCTCATTGCCGCCGCCGGACGACGGCGGGCCCTCGTCGTCGGTCACGACTGGGGCGGCGTCGTCGCCTGGTGGCTGGCGGCGAACCATCCCGAGCTGGTCGAGCGGCTGGTGATCATCAACGTGCCGCACCCGCTGGTTATGCGGAGGCTGATCCTTACCAATCCGCGGCAGACGCTGCGAAGCTGGTACGTCTTCGCCCTCCAGGTGCCTTGGCTGTTCGAGTGGAGCCTCGCGCGCAATGACTGGCGGGACCTGGTTCGCGGCCTCCGAAACTCGAGCCGGCCTGGGGCGTTCACCGACGCCGACTTCGTCGAATACCGGCGCGCCTGGTCGCAGCCGGGGGCCATCTTGGCGATGCTCAACTGGTACCGTGCGCCGTTTCGGGCTCCGCCGCGGCCGCCGCGAAGCAAGCGGATCCTTCCGCCCACCCTGATCCTCTGGGGCAAGCAGGACAAATTCGTGCTGCCCGTCGCCGCCGAGCGGAGCCTCCAACTTTGCGATCAGGGCCAGCTGCAATTCTATGAGAATGCCACGCACTGGCTTCCCCACGAAGAGCCCGCCGAAGTAAACCGGCAGATTCTGAATTTCGCGGGCCAGGCGGCTGCGCCAAGTATGACGCGAGCGTAACCTTGCTGAATTGGCACGCTGGCTGCAAATGCTAAGGTTTTGCCGGCGGCGGGTTGTCATTTTGACAGCCGCGATGTTTGCCGTTTTGTAGCGCTCGCCCGAATTCCTTGCAGCGCAAGCACTTGAATCGCCGGGCGGGGCTGCCGGTAAATCTTCCGCAAGCTGCGCGAACCAGCGCGCAACAATTTCAGTAGGAACAGGTATTCGAGGCAATTCTTGTACGAACCGGCGCGCCGACTGCCGCCGGACGCAGAAAGGAGAGTATCGGGATGGACAGTTTGTATCGCACAGCTCCCCGGCGGGTGACGCTGGCAGCTTCGCTCGTCGTCGCTCTGGCGGCCGCGATCTACGCGGTTTCGCCGGCCGGGCTGCTCACGGCCGATTCGACCGCGGTCAGCAAGCCCGCCCCCACTCAGGGTTTGAACCAGGCTAACGCCTTGTCCGAGGCGTTTCGTTTTTCGGCGGACCAGGTGATTCCCGCCGTCGTTTCGATCCGCAATGAAACCCAGCCGCAAGTCGTGAAGCGCGAGCTCCGCGCGCCGCGCGGCGGGCGGCCAAATACGCCGAACCTGCCCAAGGAGTTCGGCGATCTCGATCCGCTGCTCAAGCGATTCTTCGAGCAGATTCCCGACGGCGACTCGTTTGACTACGACGCGCCGCAGATGCCGGGCCGCCGCAGCTCAGGCTCGGGCGTGATCATCGACGCCGCGGGCGTGGTTCTTACCAACAACCACGTCGTGGCGGGCGACGGCAAAGTGACCGTCCGCCTGAACGACGGCCGCGAGTTCGTCGCCGAAAAGGTCGTCACCGATCCGGGCACCGACCTGGCGGTCGTCAAAATCAAGGCCGGTGGGCCGCTGCCCTATGCCAAACTGGGCGACAGCGATTCGCTACGGGTCGGCGATTGGGTGCTGGCCGTCGGCCAGCCCTTTGGCCTGACCGACACGGTCACGGCGGGCATCGTCAGCGCCAAGGGCCGCGACATCGGCATGATGAAGCACGAGGAGTTCATCCAGACCGACGCCGCGATCAATCCGGGCAACAGCGGCGGGCCGCTCGTCAATCTCAACGGCGAAGTCGTCGGCATCAACACGGCGATCAGCTCGTCCACGGGCCACTTCGAAGGCGTCGGCTTTGCCGTGCCGGTCAACGTGGCCAGGTGGGTCACGCCGCAGCTCCTCAAGGAAGGCAAAGTCCACCGGGCCTATCTAGGCATCGGCATTCAGCCGGTGAACGGCGAGCTGGCCGATCAGCTCGGCATGGCCACGCCGGTCGGAGCGATCGTCACCGAGGTCCGGTCCGATTCGCCGGCCGCGGCCGCCGGTCTGAAGCCGCAGGATGTCGTGATCGAGTTTGGCGGCGCGAAGATCAGTAACGTCCGCCAGCTCCAGGCGATGGCCGCTCGCTCGCCGATCGGCAGCAAGCTGCCCCTGGCCGTGCTCCGCGACGGCAAGCGCGTCGAGCTGCAAGTGACGCTGAAGGAGCAGCCCGCGAACTATGGCGAACTCGCGACGCGTCCGCTCACCGCGGAGTCGCAGTCGGGCAACTTCGATCGGCTGGGCCTTCAAGTCGAGCCGCTGACCGCCGACGTGGCGAAGCAGCTGGGCGTCACGGCCAATGAAGGCGTCGTGATCGTCGCCGTGCAGGAAGACAGCGCCGCCGCGAAGGCGGGCCTGGAACCGGGCATGGCGGTCGTCCAGGTCGGACGGCAGACGATCAAGTCGGTCACCGAGTTCGAGACGGCGGCGAAGAACGCCTCGCTCGATAAGGGCGTGCTGGTCCTCGTCCGCACGTCGGAAGGGTCGCAGTTCAAGGTCCTGAAAAACGGATAGGCCAGGGCAAGTCGTTATCGGTTCGGCGCGGAGTCGCGCCGACTTTCGGCCGCGGACCTCCGAGCGGGGAGGTCCGCGGTTTTTTCTTGCGCCACCCCCGCATTCGCCGGTGGCCCGCGCTGGCCGCAGATTCCTCACAATCGGACCGCTGCACCCGTTTCGCCCAACGCTCATCGCCCGCCGGCGCTTGGAACGATGGATGCTTGCAGACATACTCGAAGTTGGGAACCTGGCGGGATTCCCCAGCATCTTGATCGGCACCTGCGATGTCCACGGTTCTGGTTACCGGCGCGACTGGCTTCATCGGACGGCATTTGGTCGAGGCGCTACTTCGCCGCGGCGAGCGCGTGCGGTGCCTGGTGCGGGGCGGCCGGCGCGACGAAGCCCTGCGGAAGCTCGACGTCGAGCTGGTCACCGCGGCCCTCGATCAACCGGCCGAGCTGGCTGCGGCGGTCGCGGGCGCTGAAGCGGTCTATCATCTGGCGGGCCTGACGCAGTCGCTCACCTTTGGCGAGCTGTCGCGGGTCAACGGAGAAGGCACGGCCGCGGTGGCCGCCGCCTGCGCCGAGCAATCCCAGCCGCCGCGGCTGATCTATGTCTCTTCGCTGTCGGCCGCCGGCCCCGCGCCGCGCGGGCAGATTCTGATCGAAACCGATCCGCCCGCGCCCGACTCCGACTACGGCCGCAGCAAGCTGGCCGGCGAAAACGCCGTCCGCCGCGAGGCGGCGAAAGTCCCCTCGACGATCGTCCGGCCGGGAGTCGTATTCGGCCCGCGCGACCCGGAGATCGTCCGCATGCTGCAATTCATCGTCTGGGCCCGGTTCCACCTCTCGCCCGGCTTGCATCCGCCGGCCCTCTCGTTCATTTACGTTGCCGACCTCGTGGAGCTGCTCCTGCGGGCCGCCGATCACGGGTCGCGGCTGACCGCCGGCAACAACGGCCATGCCGGGCAGGGAATCTACTTTGCCACTGCCGCCGAGCATCCCACGTACGCCGAACTGGGCATGATCGTCCGGCCGATGGTGCGGCGGCCGTGGGCGCCGGTGATCTCGCTGCCAGCGCCGGTCGCCTGGTGCGTCGCCGGATTCAGCGAGGGGCTCTCGCGGATCCGCGGACGGGCCGATGTCCTCAACCTCGACAAGATGCGCGAGGCCCTGGCCACCAACTGGGCCTGCTCCGGCGAAGCCGCCAGCCGTGAGCTCGGCTTTACGCCCGCCCGGCCGCTGGAAGAGCGGCTGCGCGAAACGATCGACTGGTACCGGGCGGAAGGTTGGCTGTAGGAGTTTGCCGGAGCGAGCATGATCGCCCTGTCGGACCATCCCGAAGGCATCGTCCTGCCGGTGCGGGCACAACCCGGCGCGAGCAAGAACGGCCTGCGTGGCGTGCAAAACGGGGCGCTCAAGGTGGCGGTGACTCAGATCGCCGAAAAAGGCAAGGCAAACCAGGCAGTTATCGACGCCTTGGCTAAGGGCCTGGGCCTCAAGCGCTCGCAGGTCGAACTGCTCGCCGGCGAGACTCAGCGCGACAAGCGCTTTCTCATTCGCGGCGTGACGCGCGACGAGCTGGCTCGGCGGATTGCCACGGCGTTGGATGCTCAGTGAAGGAGCTGAAGTCACTCCTTGCCGGCCAGCACCTTGTCGATATCCTTCTTGAGCTCGTCGCTGATGTCGATCTGAAATGCCTCGTCGGGAATCTGCGCGTCGTCGGCCAGCTTCTTCAGGTTGGCGATGAGCTTCTTCACGTCTTCGTCGCTCACCTGCTGCGGCCGCTTCATTTCCGGATCGTCCCCCTGGTGCCGCATCGATTCCGGCATCGCGGCCTCAAAATCTGAGTGCGCGATCTTTTTCTCATGAATGCCGCGGAAAGCCCGCTCGAAAACGCGCTTGCCCGCCTGCTTCTCCTCGGCGCTCAGTCCGGAGGGCTCCAGGTAGACCTTCTCGACGCCGTAAATCTGGATCAGCACGAAGATCGGCGAATCTTGCATCTCGTTGAAGAGCTTCTCGAGTTCCTCCGGCTTCAGCTTCCCCGATTTAACCGCGTCCACGACGCGGTCGATCTGGGCGATGACTTCCGTTTTCTCTTGCTGTTCCAATTCCGACTCCTTGATGACCGAGACGATCGCTTCGCGGGCCACGGTCGCAATCAGGTTGGTGACGTTGTTCTTGACCCACCACGCGCCGACGCCGCACAGGACCACGCTCAACACGATCGCGCCCAGGCAGCCGATCAGTGCTCCGATCCAGCAGCCGCTACCCGATGATTGCGGCGGCATCTGCTGCGGGGGCGGCGGATAGGATTGCTGCGGGTAGCTCTGCGGATAGGGGCTCGACATAGAAGGCTCGATTTCGGGTTAGCGGCTGCCGCTTGTCAGGGATTCTTCGCTGCCAGGGGCAGAGAATTGTGGTGTCTGGCGAGACAACCCTACGCCGCCGCAGACGCATGCTTCGGGGCAATTTGCTGTCCCCCGGATGGGTTGTTCGGAAATCCCTCGAAGGCCAATTTGCCGCCACAACTTAGTTCTGCTACACGATTTATGGCGACGCGTCTGAAACCGCCTAAATACTACTTATTAGCCTTTGAGGCCGCTCTGTTTTTGGACAGCCCGACCGCCGGCTTCGCCAAATTGGCAGCCCGCCGCGCCAAACGGAACGATGATGCAAATACTGTACCAAAGATCACAATTCCACGCCGCGGACGAACTAGGGCTTGGCGGCAGATTGCGGCACGTCGCCGATCTTGGCGAATTCGGCGAACTGCTCGTCGATCGCCGCGGCTGCGGGCACTCCGGCGTGGACCCACAGCCCATATCGCAGCTT
>DASRJB010000882.1:0-2422 GCA_035649715.1 Pirellulaceae bacterium | reverse complement strand
TTCATGAAGACGCACGGCGGCCGCTCGTTCCTGCACGGCCACCTGCTGGGCGACAACGTGCACGAGTACCTCGCCCCGTGCATCTACGAAGGCGAAGGCGAGATGCTGGGCATGGCGCTGTTCAAGTCGCTGGTCAAGCAGCACGGCACCGAGTTCTTCGAACCGGTGGGCAAAGCCCTGGCCGCGGCGGGCATGAAGACGTTCAGCCCCGCCAACCCGGCTCACGTCTGGAAACTGCGCCAAGTGCTTGTGCCGTACGCTAGTTGGACGCTGCGCGAAATGTTCGCGAGCAAGAGCCACAGCGAGTTGGGCAACCTGTCCCCGCAGCTTCGCGAGCACGCCCTGTTTGCGATCCGCGGCCTGCAGCGCATGCCGCTGGAGATCAGCGGGGCGATGCGCAAGCACCAGCTCAAGCTGGCCGACCGTCAGTGCCGCATGAGCGAGATTTCCGCCCGCGTGCAGAAGCTCGTCGTGATGCTGGCGACGAGCCTGTTTGCCACGCCGCAGAGCGATGAGGTGGTGAAGGCCGCGGCCGACGTGATGTGCCAGGGCCTGGCCAGTGAGCTGACGGGACAGCGGCCCACCGACCGCTATTTCCGGGCGCTCAATAACCTCGGCGAGGCCATTGCCGACGGCAAGTTCACTTCCATCGCCGGCCTCGCACCAGATGAAATCCTGATGAAGTACGAGGCGTGAACCGAAGCTGCCAGCCGCCCGGGCGAATTCCCGATAGATGAAGACGCCATTTCAGCGTGTGGGCGGAATTCTGACGGGAACTATCGGAATCGGATTTGCGTCTGCCTGGATCGCTCTTTGGTCGGTGGGGACTCTGACCGGCGATTTTGGTCTCGCTGCCTCGCTGTACTACCAGCTGCGGGCCATCGGCTTTCGTATGGCCGATGGCGTCATCGTCTCCAGCAAATTGGAGCAGCACTCGGACAGCGAGGGCACGTCTTACACGCCGGCCGTCGAGTATCGCTATTCCGTTGGCCGCCAGGAGCACGTCGGGCGGCGGATCAACTATTCCTGGGTGGCGACGAGCTCGCAGGGCGCGCGGCAGGCTATCGCCCAGTATCCCGCGGGCCAGCGCGTCACCGTTTATTACGACCCGCGCCGGCCGGAAGATTCGCTGCTCGAACCGGGGCTGCACTCGGGGCAAGCGTTCCTGGCCCTGTTCCTGCTGCCGTTCAACATCATCATGGCCACGTGCTGGCTGGCCGTCTGGCAATGGTTCCGCGGAACTGCCGGGCGGCTGCCTGAAGGCGCGCGGGCGACTGCGACGCCGGAGGGTTTTGTGCTTCGGCTGTACCGCTACTCGCCGCTGGCGGCCGCGGCGCTCGCAGCCCTCTTCGTGTCCTTCGCCGGCGTGTTTATCGCCGCGTTCGGTAGCGGCGCCATGCCGCAGAGCGTTCTGGTCGGATGCGCCTGGGTCGTCGTCAGCGCCGGCTCGACCTGGGCCTACCGCCGCCAGTACCAGCGTGCCGTGCTGCTAACGGTAGATGAGCTGCGCGGCCACTATCGGCTGCAGCCCGCCGCAGCTGGGCGTGCAGAGCGGGCCGGTCCGCTCCAGGAGCTGTCCGGCGTCACCGTTCGCGAGCACCAGAAGCTCGACTCCGACGGCGACCTGACGAAGAAATACTCGGTGGCGCTGGTCCGCCGCTCGAAAAGTGGCGCCGGCCGCCACTGCTGCCTGGTCACTGGCTGGTCCGAGCAGCCGGCCCGGCAACTGGCGGACTGGCTGACCGAGCGGCTCAAGCTGCCGGCCGTCCCGTCTCGCGCTTGACGCGGCCCGTGGGGCGGCCACAATAACGTGAGCCTCTCAGTCCCCTCCCGAATGCGTCTTCCGCCGCCTGAGGTTTCTCCCCCCGTGCCGCGCTTCGCTGTGATCCTTCCCGCTGCCGGCAAAAGCAGCCGCTTTCGGGACCAGCACTACAAAAAGCCGTTCGCCCCGCTCGACGGGCGGCCGGTGTGGATGCACGTGGCGGACCGTTTTGCGAATCGGGCGGAGGTGGCCCAGACGCTGCTCGTGATCGCTCCCGAAGACCGCGAGTACTTTGCCGAAAAGTTCGCCGGCAACGCCGCGATGCTCGGGATCGAGGTTGTCGAGGGGGGCGCGGAGCGGTACGACTCGGTGCAAAAGGCCCTGGCCCGCGTGAGCGCCGACATCGACTTCGTCGCCGTGCACGACGCCGCCCGCCCCTGCGTCGCTGCCGAGTGGATCGACGCCGTATTCGCCGCGGCGGTTAAGACCGGCGCGGCGATCCTGGCGGTTCCGGTGCAGGGCACCGTCAAGCGGGCCAATCCCGACCAGACCATCGCCGAGACCGTCGCCCGCGACAAGCTCTGGGAAGCTCAGACGCCGCAGGTCTTTCGCCGGCAGCTCTTGATCGACGCCTACGCCCGCCGCGGACAACAGCCCGCG
>DASRJB010000881.1:0-3327 GCA_035649715.1 Pirellulaceae bacterium | reverse complement strand
AGAGCAGCTTCGGCCCGCCCGCAGGCCATTCCTGCAAGAGGCCCGTCTCCTTCGAGACCCCATTGCGCTCCGGCCCGCGCCACTGCGGCCAGTCGGCGGCTGCGGACAGCGATACGAAGTAGAACACGGCTGTGACGGCACACAACACTCTCATGGCGGCCCTCGTTGAAAGGTAGTGGTCAGGTTACTCAATCCACACCGGCTGCGTGAATGCGCCGTTGGCGGCGATATCCCAGATTTCGAGGCGCACCCAGCGGCGGCCGGTGAGCTTGGGACGCAACTGGAGAGTGCGCGTGCCGAAGGCGGCGGTGTCGGCCAGGTCGATCCGCTCGCGATAGACCTGCTGGCCGTCGCCGGAGATCACCTCGGCAAAGGCCAGCGGAAAGGTCCAGCGGACCTCGGCAGTGAGCTCCGGCTGCTCGCCGGCAGCCAGCTTGAGCACGTCGCCGCTGGGCTTGCCGCCGACGGTGAACTGGGGCAGCAGGATTTCGCCCGTGGTGACGAAGAAGCGGCCGTCGCGGAGAACATTGAGCACGCTCTGCCAGCCGTCGGCGTAGCGCGGGACGCGATCGAGCTGCACGTAGTTGATGTTCATGTGGCCGAAGAGCTCGTGCGTGTGGTCGATGGTGAAGACATCGACCTCGCCCAGGACGTATTTCTTCTGTCCCCAGTTGGCCATGTCGTCGAGCAGGTTGAGCACCCGCTCGCCGAGCTTGTCGCGCGACAGGTCGCCGGGCATCGCCTTCCACGCCGCTCCCAGCCAATAGTCGGCCAGATAAAAATCCTCCTGGCGGAAGATGTCGGGCGTCCAGCTGCTGGCCTTGATCCGCGGATGAGCGCTCCAGGCCAGCCCCCGCTCCTCCTTGAGGAGGCGGATCATGTCGCCGCGGTCGCCGACGTGATAGACCTTGCCGTACTTCGGATGGTCCTCCACGAACGGCTGCTCGGCGGAGCGCTGCATCGTCCAATAGACGGGCCGCGGAAAGAGACTCATCCAGTGGCCCGGGTGCTTGCCCGTGATCTTCAGGCCGAGGAAGTCGTTGATTTCCTCGCCGGGGATGAGCAGCAGCCGGTCGTCCGACCAGCGGCTGCACTCGCCGAACATCGCCTCGACCTCCGGCAGCCGCAGGGAGCCGGGATCTTTGGGATGGCCGTCGCCGTGGAATTCGCCCAGGTGGACCATGTTGACGTTCATGTCCTGGAAGACGCGGACATAGTCGGGCGGCTCGGTGCGGTTGAATCCCTTGGCCCGCTCCTCCATCGCCTTGACGGCGATCGCCATGTGGTAGTGGCTGGTGAAGGTCTTGTAGCCCGGCAGCTCGGGGAAGCGATCGTTGTTGGTGAGCTGGAGCGTCTCTCTAAGCGCTTCGTCGGCCGAGCCGGACGAGAATAGCAGGAACATGCCCATCCGCTGCTGCGTGTTGGGGGGAGCGTTGAACCAGGGAACAAAATTGCCGCCGCCGTCTTTGTTCTGACGGATGCCAAAGCCCGTCTTGCCCGCCTGGCCTTGGTAACCGGCGCCGTGCCAGACGAAACCGAGGTTGGTCGAGTAGTCGCGCGGAAACTGAAACTGATGCGGCGGCGGGAAGCAGGCCACCGCGCCGCTTTCGCCGCCGGCGACGATCGGGCGATGGCGGACCTTAAGCGGTTCCGCCTTCTCCAGGCGAGCGGTGGGCGTGAGCCCACTGATACTTTTCCGCTGCGTTCGGCCCTCCGTATCGACCCAAGTCACCTCGCGCCACTTCGCGTCGGCGGCCACGAGCCCCTCGTCGTAGAACACGGCGAGCCGGTCTTTCTGCGTCGAGATAACCGCATCGATCCTGAGCAGCCGTGAACCGGCGAAGAAGCGGAACTCGATCGACCCGGTAAAGGGGCCAACGGTGAGGCCATCGATGGCCACGGTGGCCCGCTGGCCGCTGCCGGTGACGCGGGCTTTCGTGATCGCGAGCTGCGAGGCGTGAACTTCGTGAGGCCGCTGGTGCGGGTTGTCGAAAAAGACCTCCCACTGCTGGTCCGGCGGCTTCTCCGCGGCCGGGCGCCGCTCGCCCACCGTGAGATACCAGGCCGGATCCAGGCCGCCCAGGATCGCCGCCGGCTCGGCGTCGCCCTTTTGCGTCGCCAGTCGCTGGATCAGCGGCTTCGTACGCGACAAGTCGAGCGTCACCTCGCCGCGCTCGCCCGCTTCCATCGGCCACGACACCCGCAGATTGCCGTTCCAGCCTTCCACCCGCACGGCACAGTCGGCGCGATAGCCGGAAAGATCGACCGGCGTTTCGGCCAGCGTTGCAGGCGCCAGCCCAATCACCAACAGCGCCGCGGTCAGGCGAATCAGCATGGCAGTTCTTTGCCGGAGGGAGTATTCCTGGTTCGAACCCACTGACCACTGACCAGCTCAAGACAACCCCGGCACCTCCCAGCCCTTGCGGTACGGCTGCTGCACGTAGTCGTTGGCCTTGGGGACGTTGGTGAACTTGAGGTTGGCCGAGTCCCATTCAAGCTGCTCGCCGGGGAAGCGCGAAGCGATGGTGCCGAGCAGGACGGTCTCGGTGAGCGGGCCCGCGTAGTCGAAGTTCGAGGTCGTTGTGCCCTCGCCGCGGATCGCGTTGGTCCAAGCCAGGTAGTGGTCTTGCGCCGGCAGCTTGATTTGCTCGACGTCCTTGAATTTGTCCTCAGGCAGCAGCTTGGGGCTGCCGCCGTGCTCGCAGAGCAGCGTGCCCTTCTCGCCGACCAGCAGGATGCCGTTGGTCGGAATTTTTGCTCCGGGCGCGAGCTCGGCAAACGGCAGCACCTGCTCGCCGCTCTGCTTGCCGTCGTACCAGATGACGTGAATCGGACCGTCCGTGTATCTCGTGGCGGGGAATTCGTAGTGAATCCGCTCCCATTCGGGAAACGCCTCGGGCTTGGCCGCCGGGCCGCCGTAATAGACTCGCGTCGCCGCGGGCAGCTCCATGCTCCACACGACCGGGTCGAGGATGTGGCAGCCCATGTCTCCCAGCGCCCCGGCCCCGAAGTCGTACCAGCCGCGCCAGTTGAACGGGGCATACGCTTTGTCAACGTACGGCCGCTCAGGAGCGACGCCGAGCCAGAGATCCCAGTTCAGCGTCTCGGGCACCGGCGAGCTGCCCGGCGGGCGGTCGATCCCCTGCGGCCAGATCGGGCGATTCGACCAGGCGTGGGCCTCTTTGATCTTGCCGATCGCGCCCCCCTGCACCAAGGCCACCAGCGCGCGATAGCCGTAGCCGCTGTGCCCCTGGTTGCCCATCTGGGTCACGACCTTCGCCTTGCGGGCGGCAAGCATGAGTTGGCGGGCTTCGTGGATCGTGCGGG
>DASRJB010000880.1:0-8184 GCA_035649715.1 Pirellulaceae bacterium | reverse complement strand
GCGCCCCCCAAAGCCGCGACCAGTGGTCGCGGTTCCTCCGCCGCCACCGCCGCCGCCGGCCGCCGCCGAATAGACGCCGTTACCCTGCTGATAGTAGATCCGCCCGTCGCGGGTGACGCGGAGGTTGCTCATGCCGCCGCGGCCGAATCCGCCGCGGCCGCGCTGCGGTTCCTCATCGCCCTCCGTCGGCGTCGGGGCCGTGCTGGCGATCTGCCGCAAGTTGCGGCCGTCGTCGGTACAGGAGTAAAGACCCAGGCTGCCGCCCGAGCTGCCGGCGAAATAAATCGTCCGCCCGTCGCGGGCCGGCGTAAAGCTCGAGACGGAAACGCCGCCAGTACCACCTCCGCCGGTTCCGCCACCGCCGCCCCGCCGTCCGCCGCCCCCGCCCCCGCCCAGCACGCTCCGCGTGCGGCGCTTCAGGCCCAGCCAGTCGATCTCGGGCGGTTTGGGATTCGCAATGTCGCCGCCGGCGCCGCCACCGCCAAAGCCACCGCCGCCGCGCCGGCCCTGGCCTTCGCCGCCTTCAGCAGCCGGCTCGGTGGGATCGCGATCCTGCTTCTCCAGCAGCACGACCATCAGGCCCGACTGCACGCCGCCAAAACCTCCCCCTTCGCCGCCGAACGAATCGGAGCGGATGAAGTAGAGCTTCTTGCCGTCGGCCGAAAACGCCGGGCTGCGATCGCTGGCCGAATCGAACGTGGCCTTCTTCGGCTCTCCGCCGCCCGCCGGCATGATGTAGATGTCGTCGGTCCGCGTCACGTCGGACATGCTGAACGCCAACAGCGAGCCGTCGGGCGACCACGCCGGCCGGCCGATCGTGCCGTATTTCGACGCCAGGATCTCCTTGGTTTCGCTGCCGTCGGCGCTGGCGCGGTAGAGCTTGCCGTCGGAGGTGGTCACGACCAGCAGCTTGCCGTCGGGCGACCACGAGTAGCTCGTCTTGAGGGCATTGAGGTCGGTCAGCCGCTTCGGCTCGCCCGAGCCGTCGGCGGGCACGAGATAGAGCTCTTCCCGCTCGCGGCTGGCGTCGGAGACGTAGACGATCGACTTGCCGTCGGGCGAGAACTCGACGTTGCGGTCGCGGGCCGCCCCCTTGGTGACCTGCGTCAGGTCGCCGTCTTCACCCGTCGGCACGAGGAACAGTTCGCCGCGGACTGACGCGACGATGCTGCGGCCGCTGTTGGCGACGTCGTAGTCATCGACGTCGCTGTTCACCGTGCGGTATTCGGTCAGCGTGTCCTGCGGCTCGGCGTTGATCGCCAGCGTGATCGCCGCCGGCTCCCCCTTGGCTTTGTCTCCAGCCACGTCGAGCTTCCACAGCCGGAAATCCCGCTCGAAGACGATCGTCTTGCCGTCGGCGCTCATCGCCGGGAAGCGGATGTCGCCGTCCTTGAAGTTCGTCACGCGGACCGCGTCGCCGCCGCCCTCGGGCACTTTCCACAGGTTCGGCTGCGCGTTCTCGTCGCGGTCGCTGACGAAATAGATCGAGCCGTCACTGCTCCACATCGGCCACGTGTCCATGCCATTGTGGTTCGTGACGTCCTGGAACGTTTTCTCCTTGAGATCGGCGACCGTCACGTCGGTCTGGTACGAGCCGCGATAGCCCTTCCGCCAGTACGTCTGCCCCTTGCGGTTGACGGCCAGCTTCGTGCCGTCGGGCGAGAAGCAGCCGTACAGGCCGAAGTCGGTGCCGGCCTTCGATTCCCCGCCGCCCGCGAGGGGCACGACGTAAAGCGTCCCGAGGAAGTCATCCCCGCGGCTGCTATAGAACAGGACCTGCTTGCTGTCGGGCGACCAGCCGAGGACGCTGTCGTCGGACGAGTGAAAAGTGAGCTGCTTGGGCGAGCCGCCTTCGGCCGGGACGACCCAGATGTCGAGATTGCCTTCGCGGTCGCTGGAAAAGGCGATCCATTTGCCGTCGGGCGAGAAGCGGGGAATCATGTCGCGGCCGCGATGGGCGGTCAGCCGCTGGATGTTCTGCCCCGACTCGCTGGCGGTCCAGATATCGCCCATGTAAGTGAAGGCGACCTGGCCCTTGTGATAGTGCGGGTAACGCACCAGCCGGGCCTCGCCGGCGAAAGCCAGATTCGCCATGACCACTAGCGCCACGCCCGCGAGAAACGTCTTCATGGTTCGGCCTGTTCGAGCAGGGGCCACAGAAAAGGGCAGGCGCGAATGCCGCCTGCGTGCGCGTCTACGATCATAGTCCGCGGCGTAGCCGGCCGAAAGCAACCGGGGACTAGAGCGTGGGCTGTGCCCACCGGCCGGGTTTTCTGAGCAAGCGGCAGGATTTTTCGAATTTTTGCCTGTCAGGTTTGGCGCCCTGCCGGCAAACAGATAGTGAGTGCCTATGGCCCAGCGCAGAGCGCTAACTAAAACGCATTTTTGAGCTGCCGCGAGGAGACGACGCCGATGCCGCAACGTGTATTCCACCGACGATGGATCGGCCTCTGGGCTGCGGCTGCATGTGCCGCCTGCCTGTTGGGAGGGACGCAGCTGGCCAGCGCGGGTGTGATTTTCAATTTCTCGGACGCCAACCTCGGCGGCGGCTCGCGGTGGGACGCGGCCCCGCGGATGATTGGCGGCGTGGGGGAGCGGTCGCTCGCCGGCGGCCTCCGCTACTCCGTGCAGGGCGGTTCTTACCTAGCCTACCGCAATTTGTTCAGCTGGGACGTCCTGCCGACAGTGGCTCAGTTCCAGACCGCCGTGGAGCAGGCGTTCAATGCCTGGTCCAGCGTTGATCCGGCGACCGGCCTGACCACGTCGCTGGCTTTCATCGCAGACTTTGGCACCGGCGTCATCGGCGCGAATACCGGCAACGGCGGCTTGGATGTCGGCGGCGCCGAGATCGACCTGTTCGGCTCCAACGATGCCTTCTTCTGGAACGTCGGCAACGGCGGGACGCAGGCGGAAACCAGCTTCGGCGCTATCGCCGACACGGTGACCTTGACGTCGGGCACGGCCAACTACGCGGGCTCCACCGCCATCAGCGGCGCCGACATCATCATGAACAGCAACTCCCAAGCCGTTTATTCGCTCGACGTTTTCCGCCGCATCCTGACGCACGAGATCGGACATGCGCTTGGCCTGGGCGACGTCGAGGGGGACATCAACCCCGGCGCATTCATCGACGACAATTACAACAGCGCTAACAGCGCCACGGCCCTGGCCACGCTCACCAACTCCTGGGCCTTGCTGATCAATCCTCTGAACCCAGGAGCCTCCGCCGGCTTGCAGCGCTACACCGTCGCGTTCGGCGACCCGGGCACGACCACAACCAACGTGGATATCCTGATGGAGTCGCGCGGCGTCGGCATTGGTCCGACCAATCCCGTCACCAGTCTCGTCCCCTTGACCAACGACGACTACGGCACGCGTCAGTTCCTCTATCCTTCCTTGCTGGTTCAGGCCGTTCCCGAACCGGCTTCCATCCTCTCGCTGAGCGCCGGCCTCTTGGCACTCTGCGGCTGCTGCCGGCGCAGGCGGCCGAAGGCAACAGCGCTGTCGGGTGCATGAGCGGAGCGAAATGCACCTTGCGCCCGGAGACCCGGGCAAAGCGGTAGTAAATCCGTACACACTTAGGGCGGGTCGCTGCGGACCAGACTAGTCCAAATCTGCAGCAGCTTTCTGGCCTATTTTCCTGAGCGCAAAGCATTACTCTGCTTGAGGTTGCGGCGCGGAAAATCGGTCGGGCGAAAAAATCCGCGCGGCGCGCGTTTGACGGCTTTTAGCAATTCTGTCCAGATGGTGCTTTCGTCACCACCATCACCCGGAGAATTGCCATGAGCGTTTCCTGCAAACTGCCGCCGAGTTGGCGGGATTTCGAAGTGTTTCGGGCCGTGATCGTCGGCGGGAAATCGACCCGCGAAGCGGCCGAGCTGTTCCGTCTCTCGCAGACTCGCATCTGCCAGATCGTCGAGCGCACGAAAGCCTGGCAGGCCGAAGTGCTGCCGGCCGAATGCCCGCTGCCGGAAGAGGGCCGCCTGCGGCTATCGCAAAACATCGCCGTCGAGCGGATCGACAGTCTCTACTGCGAGGTCATGGGCGCGTGGCGGAAGTCGCAGGGCGAAGTCAAGCAGACCCGCACCTCCCGATACGGCGACGAGGTGACGACGGTGAAGACTTCGTGCGGCGATTCCAAGTATCTGCTCGCCGCCATGCGACTGGTCACAGCCTCGGCCGAGATCGGCCGCCACGGCGGGCTGGCACTGCCGGACGACGAAGTAGGGTGGGCTGTGCCCACCGCGGCGCAAGAGGGCGTGGTGGGCACAGCCCACCCTACCCCGAAGGAGGACTGTTCACCCAATGGCCGGTCTCAGCCGATTCCACCGCCCTCACCAGACGCAGCCGACGACGCAACTGCCACGGACGACAATACTTCCCGCGAGTTGAGCCCACCGCAGCGGCTCGCCCGCCGCGTGCTGATGGCCCCTGTTCAGCACGATCACGCGGCGGCACTCGCCTCCTCCAAGGGAGGCACGCGGCTCGACATTTCTCCGAGCCAACCCGGAGTGATCTCGCGACCCCTCACCCGCCAGCAGCGCCGCAAACTTCAGCGCGCGCTGCGAGTGAGGTAGGTTGACGGCACCCTGAAGAGCTGATTCCACCATGCACGACGCCCAAGGTATGGCCCTGGTCTTTGCCCTGCTGGTGGTCGGTGCGCTGGTCGCGGCGGTCCTCGCGATGGCGCGGTACCAGCAGACGCATCAGCTGCTGGAGCGGGTCGCGGTTCGCTTTCGCGGACAGATCGAACCGGGAGATTTCTTCACCAGTCCCGAGGTGCGCCTCAAATTCGAAGGGCATGCGGCGGTGCTCCGGTTCAAGCGCGTCGGCAAGCACTCGCACCAGACGATTTTCTCGATCGCCTGGCCCGACCAGGGCCTGCGGTGCGAAGTCTATCCGCAGGACATCTACAGCGGCCTCCGCAAGCTGCTGGGCACCGAGGACATCGAGATCGGCTCACCGCAGTTCGACGCAACCTATTTCATCGCCGGCAACAGCCCGGCGGAGATCCGCGGACTGTTGACGTCGGAAGTGCAGTCGGTCGTGTTCCGGCTGTCGTCGCTGAGCCAGGCCAACTACTTTGCCACCCGCGAGATCCAGGTCAAATGGGGCGGCGGGGTGATGACTGTCATCAAGCCCAGCCGGCTTTCGACCTTCGAGTCGTTGGAGCAGTTCGTCTCGCTGTGCGGGATGCTGTTTTCGGCCGCGATCCGGACGCGAAACACAGGCATCGAGTTTCTAGCCGAGAACCGCGAGCCCGACACCGCCGAGGCCCAGTGCCAGGTCTGCGGCGCCGGGCTGACCGGCGACCTCGTCTATTGCGCGAGCTGCGAGACGCCGCACCACCGCGACTGCTGGACCTATTTTGGCAGCTGCTCGACCTACGCCTGCGGCGAGAAGAGGTTCACCGAACGACCCAAGCCGGCCAGGCCCGCGAAGCAGGAGAAAAAGCATCGCCAACGCAAATGACCAGGCAAACTAATGACCAGGCACCATGAATTGCCGCACAGCCTCCAGCAGCGGGTCGATCGTCTGCTGCTGAATGCGGTGCGGAGGCTGCCAGGGAAACCACTGATAGCCCGGATGCTCGCTGGGATTGATCTCGACTTCGCGGGCCAGGCGGGCGAGGAACACCACGAGCGTTTTGTCGTCGAGCTGGCCGGTGCGCTTGTTGCGAACGGGATACTCGAGCGTGAAGCGAAAGCCCTCGATTGGTTCGATGTCGGCGGCGGCCAGGCCCGTCTCTTCGCGCAGTTCGCGGAGGGCACACTGCAGCTCGCTCTCGCCCGGATCGACGTGCCCCTTCGGCAAATCCCAGCGGTCCTTGTGCCGCATCAGCAGGAACTCGCGGACAGGCTCGCCGCGGAGGATCAGAAAGCCGCAGGACTTTTGCGTGGCCATGAATACGCCCAACGAGTCGATCCTATGGCAGCTTGAAATCCGCAATGAACAACTGGCTCATGTGGTCGTCGGTCCGCGTGCTGGTCCACATCAGCTTTTTGCCGTCGGGCGAGAACACTGGGAGGATGTCGGTGCCGGCGAAGTCGGTGACGCGGATCGGCGGACCGAGCTTGAACTTGCCACCGGCGGCTTCGTACTTCGCCAGCCAGAGATCGTAGTTGGGTCGGGCATTGGGATCGGAATGATCGGCCCCAGCCCAGATGATGTAGGGAGCAGACGGATGCCAGTACGGGCCCCAGTTCACGCCGGTCGTATCGGTCAGGGCAGTTTCGTTCTTCCCGTCGATGCCGATCACGTACAGCTGCAGCCACTCGGCCTTCTTGCGGTCGCTGCGGAAGACGATCCACTTCTGGTCGGGCGAGATGAACGGCCCGCCGTCGTAGCCCGGAGTGTTCGTGAGCTGGCGGACGTTGTTGCCGTCCGCATCCATGAGATAGATATCCGGGTCGCCATCGCGGTCGCTGGCAAAGGCGATCAGCTGGCCGTCCTTGGAATACGCCCCTTCCGCGTCATAGCCCTTGGCATGGGTGAGCTGCCGCAGGATTTTGCCGTCCAGGTCGGCCTCGAAAATCTCGGTGTGCGGATCGAAGTCCCACGTGTACCGCCGCCGCACGCCGGCCTGTTTGTCCGCCTCCTGCTGCTTGCGCTCGGCCGTCTCGGTCTCGCCGATTTTGGGATCGAGATGGCTCGAGGCGAACAGGATCTTCTTGCCGTCCGGCGAGAAGTAGCTGCACGTCGTCCGCCCGCGGCCCGTGCTGATGAGCTTGGGCCGCACGTTTTCGCCGTCCAGCGGCTGCGTGAAGATTTGATAGAAGGGATAGTCCAGCGGCTGCGCCTGATAGACGATCGTGCGGCCGTCCGGCGAGAAGTAGCCTTCGCCGGCCTTGACCATTCCCCGCGTCACTTGCCGGACGTTCGAGAGGAACTTGCTTTCGATCGAGTCCTGGGCCGCGACGGCGGCAGCAGACAACATGAGCAAGGACAAGCAGGCGGTTCGCATCGTGTTTGGTGTATTGGGTTTGGTGTTCGGAATTTTGGTTCTTCGGTTCTTTGGTTCTTCCCCCGTTACCGCAGCGATCCGTGCATTTGCTACAGGTTCCGCAGCTGCTGGCGGCATTCGCCGGGGATCGGGCCGGAGAAGGCCAGCACGATGGCCCGGCCGCGGGCTTCGCCGCGAACTTCGCCGGCCGGCACACCGGCGCGGCGGCAGACTTCCTCCACGTCGCGGACGAAGCTCCGCGTGACCGTGCCGACCGTGGAGGCCACGCCGCCGTTGGCGATCCGCAGCGTGAAGACCCGCCGCGGCCGCATCGCGTACCAGAACGCCGCGGCCAGCAGGCCCAGGATCGCCAGCGGCACAATCCAGTTTTCCAGGTCCTCGAACATAGCCAGACCCTGCAGGAGCGCAAGTGTAGCATAATGCTGTGCGTTGTCTGTCGTGCGGAATCGCTGCCATGAAGATCTACACCAAAACCGGTGATGCGGGCGAAACGGGGCTCTTCGGGGCCAAAAGGGTCCGCAAGGACGACGTGCGGATCGAGGCCTATGGCACCGTGGACGAGCTCAACGCGGCGCTGGGGCTGGTCCGCGCCGAAACGCTGCCGGAACCGCTGGGCCACACCCTGCAGCGGGTGCAGAGCGAGCTGTTTTCTGTCGGGGCCGAGCTGGCGACGCCCGATCCGTTCAAGCACGGCACGGCGCTCGTCGGCGAGCCGCACGTGGTCCAGCTTGAACACGAAATCGACCACCTGGAGGCCGGCCTCGCGCCGCTGAAGCGGTTCATCCTGCCCGCCGGCTGCCGGGCAGCGGCGCTGTTGCACGTGGCCCGCGGCGTCTGCCGGCGGGCGGAGCGGCGGGTCGTCACGCTGGCCGCAGCCGAACCGAATCTGCAGGACGGGCGCGTCGTGCGGTACCTCAACCGGCTGGGGGACTATTTGTTTGTCGCCGCCCGCTATGCCAACGCCGAAGCCCGCTGCGGCGAGACGGAGTGGATCAAGCCAAAGCCGGAAAAATGAACGGAAGGCAACTTAGAGCGAAAAGAGGTCGAGAAATTTTCTCTCACTATCCCTTTACGAATCACGGCCGGGTAAGTAGCTTATTTCGAAATTCTCTCGGCAGGCGACTGGCGGGCCTTGCAGGCCGACAGGCGAGAGCATCCTTTGGAGCGGCGCGGTTTCCGGCGTCAAATGGGGTCGCCGTGCGCTGCGGTATTGGTCAACT
>DASRJB010000879.1:0-12818 GCA_035649715.1 Pirellulaceae bacterium | reverse complement strand
CCTGCCAGCCGGGGTACCAGGCTTCGCCCAGGACGAGCAGGCCCGGCCGGGCAAGCTCGACCTCGACGACGACCCGCTGCGGATCGTAGTGCGTGATGCGGCAGGGCTCCGCGGTGGTGGGGCTCTCGGCCGGCGGCGCGTTCCACTCCGCCAGCGGCTGATCGGTTTCAACCACCGCCGTGCGCAGGAAGTCGCGGGACTTGCGGTCGGGGAACAGCACCTCGCTGCTCCGCTGATCGATTGCGGCAAGGCGCGGCGGGCGGGGCAGGGGAGGGAGGACCGCGATGTCGTGCACGACCCAGGCCCGCGGCAGCGTCCGCGCCATTCGCCACAGCACGGCGTCCTCGGGCCAGCGTGTGCCCGCTGCCGGCTGCATCGGCTCGGCGAATTTTGGCTCGTGGCTGGCGGGCAGCAGCAGGAACTCGGTTCCCACCAGCCGCAGCGCGGCGGGGTGCGGGAGCAACGAGCCGTCGGGCTGTTTCGGCCCGCTGGCGCGAGCCACGAACAGGAGCGATTCATAGTCGAGCAGCTTGATCGAGCCGTACGACTCGACGAGCGACAGCCGGCTGGGCAGGTGGTACTTGGGAAACAGCGTGTCCTTTTCCCAGGCGGCCGATTCCGCGGGACGCTCGGCGGACGACTTCTGGCGAAAGCTCGGCGGTCGCCAGCCGCCCAGATTCGCGCGAAAGACTCGCGGCGGCAAGTCGCTCTCGTCCGATGCGGCTTGAATCGCTGCGGCCACAGGCGACGGGTCGCGCCACACCGAGGCCGGCGCAGCGACTACCAGCCAGGCGTTGGCCACAGCAACTTCAATGGCAGTCAGCACGAGCAGCGACCACTGCCATCGGGCCTGCTGCGTTGGTGAATTCCACGACTTCAGCAGCAGCCAGCGCGCCCAGAGCGCAACGACTGCCGCCTGAAGGAAAGCGAACAATACATCGCGGCGGGCTCCAGCGGCGTCGAAAGGGCCGAGCGAGGAATCGCCCCGTCCGCGCACCAGGGCCGAAATGAAAGTCGGGTCGATGGACCAGATGATGAACGCCAGGATGCCCGAGAGAATGCCGAGGATGAGCAGAACAGCGGTCAGTCGCCGCTGAGGCTGCGCGTGCATCCTATCCCAACCAAGGGCCGCCAGCTGGCTCAGCCCCAGCGACACGAGCGGCAGCAGCTTCGCCGGATAGCGGAAATAAACGTACGTCGGCAGGAACGTGACGAAGAACCAATAGACACCGCCCACTCCGGGAGCTAAGTCGATCTTCGCCGCGTCGCCGCGAAACAGCGTTGCGTAGGCCTCGGTCGCGAGCCAACCCAGGCCGTAGTAGCCAAAGCTGCCGAGCGTGAAGATCAGCACCAGCCACGAAAGCCAGCGCTGCCGCGGCTCCGCGCGGCCCCACAGGCGAAAGCCAGCCAGCCCGAGCAGCAGCGGCACGAGGCCCAGATACAGAGTGGGCGTCCAGGTGCGGCCTTCCATCGGCAGGAGCGAAAACCAGCGGCGATTCGTCGGCAGCATTCGGCCGGCAACGTTTGGCCAGAGATATTCGACCAGCCGCCACGGGCCGACGCTGAAGTCGTACGCCAGGTCCTGATGCGTGCCGCGGTCCGGCTTGCCGAAGAAGCCCTTGGCGATCGCTTGCGGGCGCGACTCGCCCGCGGGCGCGGCGGTGGTCAGCGCTTCATAGATGTTCCTTGGCCGGTCGACGGCCGCGCGCTCACTGTACTGTGTCGCTTCGGAGGAGGGCAAGACTTGCACCGCGGCCAGCAGAAAGCCGACGATCGCGGCGGTGCCCGTCAATCCGATTCCCAGTCCCAGCCTGCGGAACCGATCCGTGGCCGAGTGCGTCGCGTCGCCGCGCGCCAGCGCGATCACGACCGCATACAACGCTGTGATGAGCAGCGAATGATACGCCGCCTGCGGATCGCCGCCCAGGATCATCAGCGCCAGCGCCAGGCCCAGCAGGACCGCCGAGAGCCAGCTGCGGCCGGCGAGCATCCGGTCAGCCGCGAGCGCCGCCAGCGGCAGCCAGGCTGCACCGACCAGGAACACGACGTTGCAGTATTGAAAGACGACGTTCCCCCCGCAGGAGTACGCAATCGCTGCCAGCGCGGCCGCCTGCGGGCTGGCCTTCCAATGCCGCGCGAGCGCGTAAGAGCCCGCCGCGGCGAGCACGACGTGCAGCACGACATAGAGCTTGTAGCGCAGCGCGAAATTGACTGGGAGCAAGAACAGCAGCTTGCCGGGATAGAAGATGCTCGACGATGCATCGGCCAGCACCGGCAGGCCGCAGTTCTCGTACGGATTCCAAAGGGGCACGCTGCCGGCGCTCCACTGTCGGGCGCACCAGGCAAAAAGCGGATAGTAGAAATGGGCCGCGTCGCGCATCGCGAAGCTGCGGTCGGTGACGAGCAGCGGGCCCAACAGCACCGCGATCGGGATGGCAACGGCCAGCAGCGTGGCCCAGCGAGCGCTCTTCACCAGAAGCTTCCTCCGCGGCGCAACTGCCGGCGGGACAAGCGGTTACAGCCGATTCTAAACGCCGCCGGCGGGTTTCATCAAAGCTTCGCCGCGGGGTATCGAAATACGGGTGGTATAAAACTGTAGGTTATTCGGCCGGTTTCTCGCCTTGGGAGGTCCGCTCATGGTCCGCCAGCGTGAATCGTTTGCAACCGATGGCAACTCGGTGCCGTGGGTCTTCTTCTTCGGCGGGCTGCTCGTGCTGGCGTCAATCGTCGGCGCGCCGATCTTCTATTACGGCCTGTGCCAGTTCAATGTGCCCACCGGCTACATGGCCGTGCTGACGCGGAAGACCGGCCGGGACATCGCCAACGGCGACGAGCTCGCGCCGGACGCGACTTACAAGGGCCTGCAGAAGGAAGTTCTCGCCGAAGGCCGGCACTTCCGCAATCCGTGGACGTGGGATTGGGAAGTCGTGCCGCAGGTCGAGATTCCGCCGGGCAAGACCGGCGTGCGGATTCGGCTGCACGGCGACGATCCGCCGGGCGGCGAGACCATCGCCTGGCGCGAGAACGAGAAGGGAATCGTTCCGGGCGTGCTTCGTCCCGGCCGCTACCCGATCAACGCCGTCGTCTCCGGTCAAACGCGGCAGCGCGACAACTATGCCGAGATCATCGAGCTGCACGACATGGTCACGGTGCCCGCGGGCTTTCGCGGCGTCGTGACGAACCTCGCCGGCCCGATGCCCAAGGACCCCAATACGATCGTGCTCCTGCCGTCCGACCAGGGCAAGCGGGGCGTCGAATCGCAGACGCTTGACGCCGAGACCTATCCCGAGCTCTCCAACCCCTATATCCATCGCGTGCAGCTCGTCGATTGCCGCAGCCAGCGGTTCAATCTTTCGCAGGACGGCGACATGGGCTTCCCGTCGAAGGACGGCTTCTGGGTCGTGCTCGACGGGATCATCGAGTTCCGCGTGATGCCCGAGAAGGCCGCGGAAGTCTATGTGATCTACAACCAGCTCGAAAATGACTCCAATGGCACGCGGATCGACGAGGAAGTCATTAAGAAGGTCGTGCTGCCCAACGCCCGCTCGTTCTGCCGGCTCCGCGGCTCCGACCATTCGGGGCGCGAGTTCATCTCGGGCGATACGCGCACGAAGTTCCAGGAAGATTTCCAGAAGGAGCTGGAGAAGAACTGCGAATCGCAGGGCATCGAGATCATCCAGGCCCTGATCACCAAAATCAGCCCGCCGCAACAGATCGCCCAGCCGGTCCGCGACCGGCAAATCGCGGTCGAGAAGAAGAAGCAGTTCGGCCGCCAGCTGCTCCAGCAGGAATCGGAGAAGCAGCTGGCCATCGAGACCGAGATGAACCAGCGGCTGCAGGCCCTGGTCGGGGCCCAGCAGCAGGTCATCAAGATCACCACCGAGGCCAGCCAGGCCCAGGAAATCGCCGTCATCGAAGCCAACAAGCGGCTGAAGGTCGCCGAGCTGGACTTGCAGGCCGCGACGGACCTGGCGGCGGCGACGCTGGCCCGCGGCACGGCCGACGCCAAGGTCGTGGAGTTCCAGAACGCCGCAGAGGCGGCCGGCTGGCAGAAAGCCGTGCAGGCGTTCGGCGGAAGCGGCGACGAATACGCCCGCTGGACGCTGCTCAAGAAGCTGGCCCCCGCCTATCGCAGCATCATGGTCAACACACACGACAGTCCGATCATGGATATCTTCCGCCAGTACGAACAACAAAGCGCTCCGCCCAAGCCGGTCAAGACCGCCGGCGGAAACTAACCATCGCACAATCACTTTGGGGACCGAATCATGCGTCGTCTTAACCTGATTGCCGGCGCCGCGATCGCCCTGGCCGGCCTGGGCCTGTTGGCGTTCACCTTCCACATGCTGGTGAACTGCATTTACATCTACGAAGGCGAGAGCCTGCGGCTGCGATACAAGGGGCCGCTGGTTTTCGGCACGGGCAAGACCGCGGAAGCCGGACAATATGCGCAGCCGGGCGAAATCGGCGTGTACGAGGAAATGAAGGGCCCGGGGCGATACATGTGGTACTGTCCGATCTGGTGGGAGCGGGTGCGCGTTCCCGACGTCGTGGTGAAGCCCGGTGAAGTGGCGCTCGTCACGAGCAAGATGGGCGATTCGCTGCCGCCGGGCCAGTTCCTGGTGGACGGCGAATTGACGGGGCCGAATCGTGCCCAGCACAAGGGGACGCTCCGCAAGGTGCTCGGCCCCGGCCGCTACCGGATCAACAACTACGGGTTTGAATCCAAGATCGAAAAACTCGTGCAGACGAAGGTCGGAGACAATTTGAAACATGCCGGCTGGGTCAACATTCCCACCGGCTACGTCGGCGTGGTGACCAACCTCGCCGCCAACAGCGCCTCAGGCCAGAAGGGCGGCATTCAAGACCAGGTCCTGCCGCCCGGCATTTATGCCGTCAATCCCGCCGAGCGGCAAATCGACATCGTCGGCGTCGGCTTCTGGGAATCGAGCATCTCGACCGATCACAAGCGGGGCCCCGACGGCAAGGACCTGCTCGACGCCAGCGGCGAGCCGGAGGCGGTTGCCGGCTCGGGGATCGCATTTCCGTCCAACGACGGATTCAACATTCAGCTCGACTTCACCGCGATCTGGGGCGTGATGCCCAAGGACGCCCCCAAGGTCGTCGAGACCTTCGGCACGGTCTCGGCCGCCGAGCAGAAGGTGATCATCCCGCAGTCCGAGAGCATCAGCCGCATCAACGGCTCCAAGATGGGCGCCAACGCGCTGCTGGTGGGCGAGACGCGGCAAGCGTTTCAGAACTCCGTCTCCGACCATTTTCATGAAGTCCTGAAGGACAAGAAATTGACGCTCCTCTACGGCCTGGTGCGGCACATCTACATTCCCAAGGACATCCGCACGCCGCTGCAAGAGGGCTATGTCGCCGACGAGCTGAAGCTAACCCGCGAAGAGGAGCGCACCACGAAGCAGGCCGAAGGCGAGCTGCGCGAGGCGGAAAAAAAGGTCGTGCAGGAGACCGAGAAGGTCAAGGTGGAGACGGCCAAGCTGGTTGCCTCGGCGCTGGCCGAGGGCCAGAAGAAGGTCGGCGAGATCGAAGCGGCCGCCAAGCAGCAGGTCGCCGCCATCGACCGGCAAATCGCCGAGTTCGACGCCAAGAAAATCGAGATGCTCGGCAAGGCCAAATCGGAAGCCGATCGGCTGCTCAAGGAGGCCAACTCGCAGAAGTTCGACCTGGCCGTAAAGGCCTTCGGCAACGCCGGCGCCTACACGCGGTGGCAATTCGCCGAGGGATTGCCAGAGAACATTCAGCTGCAGCTGTTCTACGCTGGCGAAGGCACGCTCTGGACCGACCTCAAGGGCATGATGCCCACGCTGCCGCTCACGAACCCCGCCGCCCCGCGCCCGGCAGAAACGCCCGCTGCGCCGCGGCCCGTCAGCGCCGGCAAGTGACGCTTCGCCCAGTTGCCCAATGGACCAGACTAGTCCATTTCGTTTTCGCCCGCGAAAAAAGTTGCGCTCAGGCCGGTTTGCGGAAGTCCGTGCGGGGATTGAACTTGCGCCACCCCGGATCGGCGCAAGTTGCGCTCTTTTGAACAAATATGCACAAGTGTCTTGACGAGCGCCAGCCGATGTGGATAATTATGTCCACGTGTGGATAGAGTCGGCGAATCGAGTGGCCCGGCCCGCCCCAAGCGCCGCAGTGCGGCCGCGCCGGCTCACTCGTGCCGCGGCGAATTCTTCACCGCGGTGAAAAATTCAAAGCCAGTCGCGGCAGGGAGTTATCACGCGGGGTGCGAATTATTCACCAGATCCTCAGGTTTCGCGCCCCTGTGGTGAATTATTCGGCGACCGTCAGCGCGAGGCCGCCGCTGGAAGTGGCGTGGAAAATGGAGTTTACGCCAATGGGTGCACTCGCGACGCGGCCGATTAATTCACCACGGAGCCGCCCCGCCCAACCCGGTGAAGAATGCGGGCGCGGCGGAGGTCGGTCCGATTTTTTGAACGAAACCCCCAAGCTTCGCCGTTTTGGTCAGGAATTCGGAAGTTCAAGAGCATGGCAAGATCGGCCTAAGGTCCTTCGCCGCAGGGGCTTGCCGTGTCGGCGACTTCGAGCCAGGGCCGGATTCTTTAACACGAGGCGTTTTTCGTGGTCATGAATCGCGTGTCAGCTTTCCAGCCGCTCGGTTACCTGCTCGTATTCCGCCTGCAGGTCAGCCAGGAGCTGCGCGAGATTCGCGCGGACGCCCAGCGCCGGCCCCAGCGCGGCCAGCCGGCTCAGCCGCGTGCTGGCGACCAGACGCACCGGCTCCTCCGCGAGCGAGTCGAGGTGGGCGAAGCTCTCCAGCACCAGGCCGAGGGTCGAGTCGTCGCAGGGGCACGCTTCGCGCGTGGCCAGCGGCTCGATGCAGATCGTTCCAATCACCGGGCTAGGAGCGAGCGACATGCGGTTCTCGATAGGCGCGGGAGGAAGCGGAGGAATTCGGACTGGCCAGCGAACGGGGCAGGGGGGGCAAGCCAGACGTAGCGAGCGGACGAATCGGCGGCGAGGCAACGGGCGGATCGTCGGCCAACCCGCGGCGAATGTCGAGCAGCAGGCTTTCGACTTCATCGACCGCTGCCCGCCGATCGCGGGCCATCAGCCCCGATTCCGCCTGCGGCAAGTAGCCGTCATTGTCCGGCAAGCCGCCGGCCGCACTCTCAATCCGCACGCGCAGCTCGAACGGTCCGAAGGCAATCCGATCGCCGTGGAACAGCTCGGCCCCTTCCACCGCCTGGCCGCAGACGGTCAGCTCCGGGCCTGCGCCCAACCGGCGGATCGAGACCTCGCAGCCGCTGACGAACAAGTAGGCGTAGGCCTCCGGGAACTGGAGGTCGCCGAGCACCAGGTCGCAGTCGTGGGCCGCGCCGATCAGGAAAATCTTGCTGTGGACGGGGCGGAGGCGCTGCTGGACCCGGCCGCGGGTGATCTCCAGCTCGACCAGGGCCTGGCCGGGGAGACTCTGCGGCTGAGGCAAGCTGTACTGATCGAGACGGTAAATCGGAACATCCATGGGAGCCAGTTTCCCGCGGCAAAGAGCTGCCGGCTAAAGAAATCATCGGCCGCGGCGCAAGAGGGGAGTAAGCCGCGGCGCGCGAATCCGCGGAGAAAGCAGCACGTGAAACGGGCGGCGCCGCGTTACAGGCGGCAGAGCTATCGCCGCGCGTGCGCCGCCGCGCGAATCTGGGCCCGGGCCTGAGCGACGGCGCGGTCGCGAATCGCCATCAGCTCGGGCGTGTTGGCCGGCTTTTCGAGCGCGGTTTTGAGCGCCGCTTCGGCGGCGGCGGCGTCGAGGCTTTCGACCGGCACGGCACGATTGGTGAGCACGGCCACGACATTGTCGGCCACCTGAACGAAACCGCCGTCGATGTAATACGCCACGGTCTGGCCGCCGGACTTGATCCGCAGCTCGCCGTAGCCCAGGCGACCAATCAACGGGCTGTGATTGGGCGCGATGCCGATTTCGCCGTCAAACAGCGGCAGGGCGACAAACTCCGCCTTGGTTTCTAAAGCGGTCTGTTCGGGCGTGACGACGGTGCAGGTGAGCTCGGGCATGGAGGGTTGCTACTTGCCGCCTTTCGCCAGGCGCTTGGCTTGTTCCTCGGCCTGTTCGATCGGGCCGACGTACATGAAGGCGTCCTCGGGCAGGTGGTCCCACTTGCCGTCGCAGATTTCGTCGAAGCTGCGGATCGTGTCTTCGATCTTGGTGATTTCGCCGGGTTTGCCGGTGAAGACTTCGGCGACGAGAAACGGCTGCGAGAGGAACCGCTCGATCCGGCGGGCCCGGTGTACGACCAGCTTGTCGTCTTCGCTCAGCTCATCGACGCCGAGGATCGCGATGATGTCCTGCAATTCGCGATATCGCTGCAGCGTGCCCTGCACGCGGCGGGCGACGGCGTAGTGCCGCGGGCCGACGTACTGCGGATCGAGAATGCGGCTGGAGGAGGCCAGAGGATCGACGGCCGGATAGATGCCTTTTTCGGAAATCGACCGCTCCAGGTAAAGGAAGGCGTCGAGCTGGCCGAAGGCCGTGGCCGGCGCCGGGTCGGTCGGATCGTCGGCCGGCACATACACGGCCTGCACGGAGGTGATCGCGCCTTTCTTGGTGGAGGCGATCCGCTCCTGGAGCGCGCCCATCTCCGTGGCCAGCGTCGGCTGATAACCGACCGCGCTGGGCATGCGGCCGAGGAGGGCCGACACTTCGCTGCCGGCCTGGCTGAAACGGAAGATGTTATCGACGAACAGCAGCGTGTCCTTGCCGGTCAGGTCGCGGAAGTACTCGGCCATGGTGAGCGCCGACAGGGCGACCCGCAGGCGCGCGCCCGGCGGCTCGTTCATCTGGCCGAAGACCATGCAGGTCTGCTCGATGACCCTGCGGCCTGTGTTGCCGATCTCGGCTTCCTGCATTTCGATCCACAGGTCCGTTCCCTCGCGGGTCCGCTCGCCGACACCGGCAAACACCGAGAAACCGCCGTGCGAGCTGGCCACGCGGGCGATCAGCTCTTGCAAAATGACCGTCTTGCCCAGGCCTGCGCCGCCGAACAGGCCGGCCTTGCCGCCGCGGACGAACGGCGTGAGCAGGTCGATGACCTTGATGCCCGTCTCGAAGATTTCGGTGTTCGTCGAGAGATCGGCCAGTGCCGGCGACTGGCGATGGATCGGCCAGCGCTCCTTGGTCGTGACCGGGCCGCGGTCGTCGATCGGTTCGCCGAGCAGATTGAACACGCGGCCCAGCGTGCCTTCGCCGACCGGCACGGAGACCGGCGCGCCGGTGTCGAGCACGTCCTGGCCGCGGATCAGCCCGTCCGTGCTGCCCAGCGCGACGCACCGCACGCGGCCGCCGCCCAGGTGCTGCTGCACCTCGCCGGTGAGGTTGATCTTCACGCCCTTTTTCTCGGAGTCGATCTTCACGGCGTTGTAAATCGCCGGCAGATGCTCCTCCTCGAACTCCGCATCGAACGTGGAGCCGATCACCTGTGTGATCTTGCCAATGTTGCCGTTTGCAGTTGCCGTTGCCATCAAAAGCCTACTCGCGTGTTGAGTGCAAATTTGCGCATGGAAATGGTAGCTTCACTTGCCTTTTCGCAGACCCTTAATCTCGCTTTGCAAGCGGGCAATCTCCTCGGCCTGCTCTTCGGCGACTTCGTCAGCGGTCTTCAAGCGTTGGCCGGTTTTGCGATCGACCAGGGCCAGCGCCTGATACTCCGGCACGAGGTCGATTCCGAGTTGCTCGCAATGCATTCGCCCCCGCGACAGATTGATCGGAACATATTGTCCGCGTTTGAGCCGATGGCCGCGCAGCGGAGGATCGAGATAGTCGCCGTAGGGATCGAACAGGAAATACTCAGCGACACGAATGACATTCTGATAGATTTCGAACTTCGTCTCGATGTCTTCCTTGCGCGTCGTCTTGCTGGTGACCTCGATGACGACGTTTGGCGGCAGTCTCTCTTGCCACAGAATGTAGTTGAGTCGCAAGCCCGGCCGCAGGCCCTTGGTGACCAGCACGTCGGGCGAGACGTGCTTGCGGCGGTTGCCCTGCTCGTAACACAAGAGCAGGTTGCCGGAGACGTAAACCTCCTGGCCCGCGTAATGCCGCTCGAGCATGTTGATCAGGTCGAACATGATCCGGCGATGCAGGTCCGTTTCACCCATCGGGCGGCCATCTCGCGTCGGATACGTCGGGTCGCCGAGCAGCGGGGCTCTCGGCGAACCAAGCAAGGCTGTGGATGAAGCGATCATGTACGCAACCCGACAAACTGCCGGACGTTCTGCGAACGTCCCTTTTCCCATTCTACCAACTTTGAACTTTGCACCTTGAACTAGCCCTTGAGCGCCTCGACGCCGCCGATGATCTCCATGATCTCGCCGGTGATCTGGCCCTGGCGGGCCCGGTTGTATCTACTCGACAGCTCCTTGATCATTTCGCTGGCGTTCTCGGTGGCGCTCTTCATGGCGACCATCCGCGCGATCTGCTCGCTGACCGCGGCGTCGAGGAAGCACTTGAAGAGTTTCGCCTTGAAGCTGGCCGGCACGACTTCCTGCAGGATGCTCTCGGCCGACGGCAGGAACTCGTACATCGACTCGCCGCGGTTTTCCTCTTCTTTCTTCGCGTCGGCGCCTTCGAGCTGCCCCAGCGGCAACAGCGTCTCGACCACGGCCGACTGCTTGGCACTGCTGAGGAACTTCGTGTAGGCCACGTCCAGCCGATCGAGCTGGCCCGTCGAGTACTCCTCGAGATAGCGCGTGGCGATCGCCTCGACCTGCTCAAACTTCGGCTGGTCGTCGAACTGCGTGTAGCTGTGCGCGAGCTGGACCTTGCGGAACTTGCAGGTAGCGACGCCCCGCTTGCCGCTGACTTCGATCGATACGCGCGGCACGAGCTTCCGCAGCTCTTCCAGGCGGGGCAGGGAGGTCCGCATCACGTTGCCGTTGTAGCCGCCGCAGAGTCCGCGATTCGCCGTGAGGACAAGCAGCGTGGCGTGCTTGACCTCGTCGTGCGGCTGGAGCAGCGGATGGCTGACCTCCAGTCCGGCCTGGGCCAGGTCGGCAACGACCTGCGTGATCCGCCGCGTATAGGCCGTGGCGGCGGTCGCGCGGTCCATCGCCTTCTTGTAGCGCGCGGTGGCGATCAGCTCCATCGTCCGCGTGATCTTGCGGATGTTGCGGATCGACTTGCGGCGTTTATCGAGGGCCCGGGCTTTGGCCATGGGACGCGGTTGGCTTCAGTAGGGTGGGCTGTGCCCACCAGTTCATCTTGGGTGGGCACAGCCCACCCTACATCAATTGATCAAGCGAATCGTGTACGGATACCGGTAATAAACGCCTTTGTTGGCTTCCATCGCGGCGATGATGGCGAACACCAAAGAGCCGATGCCCACGATCGGCAGCAGGATCGCACCGATGCAGGTCGCCAAAGCAATTCCCACGGACACCAGCAGGGCAATGGTCACGGCGATCTGGAAATTGAGCGCTTCTTTCGCCTGATCGGCGACGAAGGGGGACTGGTCTTTCTTGATCAGCCACACGATGAGCGGACCCAGAAACGACAACCCGCCCATGGCAGTGGCAATCAGGCCCGCCAAATGCGCGAGCAGCGCCCATTGCCTTTCTTCAGGCGTGGGAATCGATCCTTCCGGCGGCGGCTTGTCGGGAATGCTCATCGCTGCGGCCTCACCACTTACCACTCACCACTCACTTGGACTTGAAGCTCGCCTTGAATTGCTGGATCGCCTCCGTCAGGGCCTGCTTCAGCTCCGGCGTCAGCTCCCGCTTCTCGGCGATTTCGTTGCGGATGGCCGCTTTGCTGTCCTTCATGAACTGCAGGAATTCCTTCTCGAACTCCTGCACGCGGTTGATGGGCACGTCGTCGAGCGAGCCGCTGTTGCCGGCGAACACGATCATCACCTCGTCCACAACGTCCAGCGGCTGGTATTGCGGCTGCTTGAGCAGCTCGACCATCCGGTAGCCGCGGTCGAGGCGGGACTGCGTGGCGGCATCGAGATCGGTGCCGAGCTGGGCGAAGGCCTCCAGCTCGCGGAACGCGGCCAGGGTCAGACGCAGGCCGCCAGCCACCTGCTTGTCCTTCATGGCCTTGATCTGGGCCGAGCCGCCGACGCGGCTGACCGAGATGCCCACGTTCATCGCCGGGCGGACGCCCTTGAAGAACAAGTCGGGCTGCAAATAGATCTGGCCGTCGGTGATCGAGATCACGTTGGTCGGGATGTAGGCCGAGACTTCGCCTTCCAGCGTCTCGATGATCGGCAGGCTGGTCAGCGAGCCGCCGCCGAGCGCCTTGCTGAGCTTGCAGGAGCGCTCCAAGAGCCGGCTATGGCAGTAGAACACGTCGCCGGGAAACGCCTCACGGCCGGGCGGACGCCGCATCAGCAGCGACAGTTCGCGATAGGCAACGGCCTGCTTCGACAAGTCGTCATAGACGATGAGCGCGTGCTGGCCTTTGTAGGTGAAATATTCAGCCATCGACGTGCCGGCATAGGCCGAAACGTACTGCAGCGGCGCGGGAGTGCTGGCCCCGGCCAGGATCACCGTCGTATAGTCCATCGCGCCGCGCTCTTGAAGCACCCTGATCGTGCTGGCGACGGACGACTCCTTTTGCCCGATGGCGACGTAAAAGCACTTTACGCCGGAGTTTTTCTGGTTGATGATCGTATCGATGGCGATCGTCGTCTTGCCCGTTTTGCGGTCGCCGATGATCAGCTCCCGCTGGCCGCGGCCGATCGGCGTCATGGCGTCGATCGCCTTGATGCCCGTCTGCAGCGGCTCCCTCACGGGCTGCCGGCCGGCGACGCCCGGAGCGAGGA
>DASRJB010000878.1:0-13899 GCA_035649715.1 Pirellulaceae bacterium | reverse complement strand
GCGTCCATAGCCACGGCGGGCCATTTGTCCGCAGGAGCTGCCGCATCGATGCCTCGCGTGGCCGTGGCGAAATCCTGCTTCCAAGCCGCGATGCCCGGAAACTCGCCGCCGGGCCCGGCGTCCAGTTTTTCCACGACCAGTTGCACAAGCTGCCAGCCGGTTTGGCGACCCGCGTTCAACTGGTTTTCTGCCGCTCGAGGAGCCTGCCCCCAGAGGGAGCCGGTGACAATAAGAATGAACGTCAGACCTGTGGCCGATTTCAGTGAATTCATGGTTAGCTCGCAGTTCCGCTCCGCCAAGGACTGGTCGCCACGGAATCTAGCTAACCAAACGGCGACACGCCAGTTGTTGTTAGCCGCGATCATGCGAACTTGGGTGCATGACACACTTGCCAGACCCTGCTCAGCTCGGCGGCATGAGCAACGACTTTGCCACACTCTTGCTCTAAGTGTACGTCCAGTTACAATAGCGCCGATCCTCGCCACTCCTGCGGCGAGCGACGCTCATTGACAAGCTGGTTGAATGAACGCGGGGCGTCCTCAGGCGTCCGGCTAAAGCTGCATACAGTCCGCCGCAACCTGGCCTAATTATGCATAACGTGCATAACGCTATGCAGCATTTCTTGGCGTAAATGCATTGGCAGCAAGCAGTTGCGTTCCGAGAACCCGTCCGAAAAAATGGTCTGCATATGCAGCATAAGGCCCGCTGACCTGGCGGCAGGTCAAGTCCCGGGCAGCGGCGGGACTTGCTTGGGCGGGACTTTGACCTGGATTTCGTCGCCGGCGAGGCGGACCTCGAAGGCATCGACGCCGACCTTGGGGTTGTCGAGCCACTTCCCGTCGTGGATGCAGAACCGCCAGGCGTGCCAGGGGCAGGTGACGGTCCCCTTTTCCAGCCAGCCGCCGGCCAGCGACGCGCCCATGTGCGGGCAGAAGTCGTCGATCGAGAAATATCGCCCCTCGTCGTTGAAGACGGCAACCATCCGCCCGTTCACGGCGAAGGCCCGCCCTTCCCCCGCCGGGATTTCGTCGACTTTGGCGACCGTCACAAACTCCGTCATGTCCGCTGCCAGACCTTTGGGTTACGATCAAGAAACTCGAGTGGATTGAATTGTAGGCCTGGGCCGCAGACTCAAACAGGGCTTCCGATGCGCGTGGGCGTCGCCATATTCGTTTGTGCTGCGCTGTTTGCGCCCACGATCGCGGCTGCGGATGATTCGCTCCCGCCGCGGACGCTGCTGCTGAAGGGCCGCTACGATGAGGCCGTCGCGGAGTTCGCCAAGAGTGCCGGCGAGGACCCAGCAGCCGCAATTGGCCTGGCCCGCTGCCGACTAGCCACCGGCAGGCGCGACGACGCGGCCGCCGGGCTGACGGCCGCGGCTGAGAAATTGCCCAAGTCGGCGGCGATCCACGGCGAGCTGGCGCTTTTGGCGCTCCGGCGCGGCGATCACGACGCGGCTGCCAGGGAGGCCGCCGCCGCGGTCGCGCTCGACAAAGACTGCGTGAGCGCTCACTGGGTCCAGGCCGAGCTGCTGCGGCTGTCGGGCAAGATCAGCGAGGCCCAGTCAGCCTATGCCTGGTTCATCGGCTACCACAACCGCGCCCCGCAGATCGCCGATCCGATGGACCTGCTGCTGATCGGCCGGGCGGTCGCCGAGCACGCCCGCTGGACGCGGAACAGCAACCAGTTCCGCCGCCTGGTGAACGACGTCTATCCGTCGGCCCTGCGGCGCGCGTCCGACTTCTGGCCGGCGCACTTCGAGGCGGCGCTCTTGTATCTGGAAAAGTACAACGAGGCGGAAGCGACCGCCGAGATCGACCGCGGCCTGGCGATCAATCCGCACGCCGCCGAACTGCACGCGGCCAAGGCGGCGCTGGCCCTGTCGCGGTTCAACCTGGCGGCGGCCAAATCGTCGCTCGACCGGGCGCTGGAGATCAACCCCGAGCTGATCTGGGCCCACCAGCTGCGGGCCGACAGCCTGCTGGCAGACTTGCGGCCGGCGGAGGCGATTCCAATCCTCGAAAAAGCACTCCAGCTCAATCCGCGCGACGAGGCGACGCTCGGCCGGCTGCTGGCGGCTCACACGATCGCCGGCCCGCCGCACAAAGTCGAGCAAATTGCCAGTGGCGCAACCCGGAACAACCCACACTGCGGCGAGGTTTACCTGGCCGCCGCCGAGAGTTTCGACCGGATGCGGCGATTCACGCGGGCTGCCGAATACTACCGCCTGGCCAACGACAAGCTCCCGCAGCTGATCTCGGCCCGCGGGGAACTCGGCCTCACGCTGATGCGCCTGGGTGAAGAGGCCGAAGCGGCGAAGCTGCTGAACGAGTCCTTTGCCATCGACCCGTTCAACGTCCGCGTCAAGAACATGCTCGAGGTGCTCGACGTCCTGAAGGACTACGCCACGATCGAGACCGAGCACTTTGTGATTCGCTTCGACCGTGGGCAAGACGAGCTGCTGGCCCGTTACGCATCGCGGCACTTGGAGGAGGAAGTCTTCCCGCAACTGACCAGGCTGCTGGGCTACACGCCCGAGGGCAAGACGCTGATCGAAATCTTCAATAGGAGCGGCCGCACCAGCGGCCACAGCTGGTTCAGCGCCCGGATGGTCGGGCTGCCGTTCATCCACACAGTCGGGGCTTGCGCGGGCAAGATGGTGGCGCTCACTTCGCCCGGCGAGCTGCCGGAGAAATACGACTGGGCCACCGTCCTGCGGCACGAGTTCGTGCACGTGCTCAACCTGCAGCAGACCGACTTCGGCGTCCCGCACTGGCTGACCGAGGGGCTGGCCGTTCACTTGGAGGCACAGCCGCGGCCGAAGAAGTGGACTCAGCTGCTGGCCAGCCGAGCCAGGTCCGGCGAGCTGTTCGATCTGGACACGCTGACGCTGGGCTTCATCCGGCCGCAATCAAGCGACGACTGGACGCTGGCCTATTGCCAGGCGGAGTTGTACGTCGAGTTCCTGCTGGCAACCCACGGAGAGGACGCGATCGCCAAACTCCTCGCGGCGTACCGCGACCGGCTGACGACCGCCGATGCCCTCGCGCGGTGCTACGGCGTAAAGCAAGCTGACCTGGAGGCAAAATACAAGGAGTATGTTTCGAAGCAGATCGAGGGCGCCGGCAAACTAATCCCGCGGGAGAAGCCCAAGTTCGCCGACCTGGAGCGAAAGGTCGAGGCGGGCCCGCCCGATGCCGACCTCGCCGCGGAGTTCGCTCTGGCGTGTCTCGATCGCGGGCTGGCGGCCGACGCCCGCAAGTGGGCTCTCGAGGCGCAGAAGCAAAAGCCCCGGCACGGGGGCGCGGCTTATGTGCTCGCCCGGCAGCAGATGTCGATCGGCGATTTCGACGCAGCGGTTAAGCTGCTGGAAAACGGCCTCGACAAGTCCGCACTACACGAAGAAGCCTTGGCCTTGCTCGCCGCAGTAAAGCTGAAGGACGGCGACTTCAAGACGGCCGAAGAACTGTATCAGCTTGGCGATCAACAATTCCCTGGCAGCGACCGCTGGGTAACGGGACTGGCCCGCGTCTATTTGCAGCCGGGCGGGCTGCCGGATGCGGAGGCCAAATTGCTGCCGGTCCTTCGCCGTTGGAGCCAGGCTGAGCCCGACAACCTGACCATTCGCCAGAAGCTCGCGGAAGTCTCGCTGGCGCAGAAGGACTACGGCGCAGCGGCTGGCGCGGCGCTGGAGATCATTCATCGCGACGTCGAGTACGCTGCCGGGCACGCTCTGCTCGCCGCCGCCCTGGCCGCTCAGGAAAAGAACGCCGCTGCCGTGGACGAATACCAGACGGCTCTGCGGCTGGACGGCAAGCAGCCTGCCTGGCAAGCGGCGCTCGCCAGGCTGCTCATTGGGCTGGGCAAAAAGGAAGAGGCCGGCGCGGCGATTGAGCGACTCCGCGAACTGGATCCCAAGCACCCGCAAATCGCCGAACTGGAAAAGAGCCTTACGCAGTGAACGACACCAAGCCGCAAGTCTCGCTGGCCGACCTTCAGGCCCTGATCCGCAAGATGTACTTTGAGAAGGACCAGGCCCGCGGCGTCGAAGGCACGTTCTTGTGGCTGATGGAGGAGGTCGGCGAGCTGGCCACCGCGCTCCGCAGCGGCACGCACCAGGAGCGGCTGGAGGAATTCGCCGACGTGCTCGCCTGGCTGGCCACGATCGCCAACGTCGCCGGCGTTGACCTGTCGGAGGCCATCGCCCAGAAATACGGCCGCGGCTGCCCGGGCTGCGGCAAGTTCGTCTGCACCTGCCCCGACAGCGAGAAGCCGTAGCATAAGCGTCCTCGCTTGTGCAGTTCTACGTCAGTAGTATGCGTGAGCAAGCGAGGACGCTTGCTCTACGATTGAACATCGCCCGTCTGAGATTCGTACCACCGCTGATGTCTTCGCTCCGCCAATTCGTTCCCGCCGCCTTGCTGGCGGCCCTGTTTGCCGCTTCGCTGCCGGTCGGTCTCGCCGCGGGAGATGACCTGCTGACTGTGAAAGCGAGCAGCGTCGGTTTCGGCGGCAAATTCAAGTCGGGGTTCTGGCAGCCCGTGCGGGCCACGCTCGTCGCTGGCGAAACGTCCGTCCGCGGCCGCCTGGAGGTCGTGGCGGCCGACGGCGACCAGACGCCCGTGATCTATGCCAACGAGCAAGCGCCTGAGCTCAATCTCTCGCCGCAGCAAGAGACGACGGTGCTGCTGTATGCCAAGAGCGGCCCTATCGCCGCGCTGCTCGTGCTCCAGCTGCGGACGGATGCGGGCGTCGTCTGGTCGCAGGATCTGGCGACGCCGACGATCGGCGCCACGCAGGAATTCGTCGTCGGTATCGGCCCTTCCGCCGGACTGGACGACGCGGCCGCCACTCTGAGACGCCGCTCTGAAGCGACGCTCGTCACGGCGCAGGTGCAGTCGGCGGCAGAACTGCCGGACGTCTGGTGGGCCTATAGCGGCGTCGATGCCGTCCTGCTCACCACCAGCGACGCGAAGTTCCTGGAATCCATGTCGGCCGCGCAGCGGCAGGCGCTGATCGACTGGGTGCTGCTCGGCGGGCGGCTGGTGCTCGCGGCCGGCGCGCGCGGGGCGGAGATCACGGCGGCGGGCAGCGCGTGGCAAACGCTCGTTCCCGGCGATTTCGAGGAGGTCGTGCCGCTGCGGGAGCGGGCCGGCCTGGAGACTTTCACCCGCACCGAGCTTCCCTTCCAGGCCGAGTTCTTCCAGCGGAACCGCCCGCTGGTGACGCGGCTGAAGAACGTCCGCGGCGAAGTGCTGCTGGGCGAAGCCAGCGCCCTTGCCACGCGGCCGCTGGCCGTGCACGCCCCCGCCGGCCTGGGAGAGGTCACATTCGTCGCCCTGGACCTCGACCATCCGTCGCTGGCCGCCTGGGAGGGCCGCTCGCGGCTGATCGCCGCTCTTATCCAGCGCGACCGCAGCTCGCTCGATGCCGACGAGCGCCAGCGCGGCAGCGGCGTCGGCCACCTGGGCTATTCCGACCTGGTCGGGCAGCTGCGGCTGGCCCTGGAGCAATTCTCGGGCGTCACACTCGTCAACTTCACGACCGTCGCCGTGCTGACCATCGTGTTTCTGCTCATCGTCGGGCCGGGCGACTACCTGCTGCTGTCTCGCACCGGCTGGCCGCGCCAGCTCACCTGGATCACGTTCCCGCTGCTGATGCTGGCCGCCACGCTGGCGTTCGGCTACATCAGCCGGCAGGCCCACGGCACGCGGACGCGGCTGAATCTGGTGGAGATCGTCGATTTCGACGTGGACCGCGGGCTCGTGCGCGGCACCGTGTGGGCCCACCTCTATAGCCCACGGACGGCCCGGTACGACGTCTACCTGCATCTTCCGGCGGCGGCGGGCAGCCCACACGGCTGGCTCTCGTGGCAGGGGCTGCCGGGCGAGGCGCTCGGCGGGCTCGGCTCGCGGCAGGTCGTGCTGGCCAGCGTCGAGCCTTATCGCGTGAACATGCCAGGGCCCGCGCCGGCCACCCTGGATTTACCGACGACGATTGCCTCGTCCAAGAGCCTCTCGGCGCAGTGGTGGGCCAAAACTCCGCTGACCGTCGAGAGCAAGCTCGCACTCGACGAGTTCGGCCTGGTCGGTGGCGAATTCACGCAGCCGCTGCCGGTTGAACTGAGCGATTGCCTGCTGGCGCACGGCGAAAAGCTATTTCGCCTCGGGACGCTGCAGCCGGGCGCGCGGGTGGTCGTCGATCCGCAGCGGGCCCTCAATCTGGAATGGCGGCTGACCGAGCGGCGGGTCGAACAGTCGAAAGACGTGACAACGCCCTGGAACCAGGCGGCGACCGACGTGCCGCAGATCGTGCAGATGCTGATGTTTCACGAAGCTGCCGGCGGACGGAGCTACACCGGGCTGTCGCACCGCTATCAGCCGCAGATCGACCTTTCGGAGCACATTCGCCTGGGCCAGGCCGTGCTGGTCGGCCGGGCGAAACAGCCGGTAGCAGGGCTAGGGTTAGGGGCTAGGGCTGGGGAAGCTGCACCGCTCGCCGCCGCTGCCGACACAACCACTTGGACCTGGTACCGCCTGATCCTTCCCGTCTCGCCTCACACCAAACGCTGATCCCCGACTCCCGACTCCCGACTCCTGGCCGCTGTGATCAAGACGCACAACCTGACGAAGAAATACGGCGAGTCCTACGCGATCCGGGCCATCGAGCTGGATCTGGCGGCCGGCGATTTGTTCGGCTTCATCGGCCCCAACGGCGCGGGCAAGACGACGACGATGAAGATCCTCGCCACGCTGCTGGGAGCGACCTCCGGCGAGGCCTACGTCTGCGGCCACTCGATCTATCGCGATCCGAAGGAAATCCGCCGGCTGGTCGGCTACATGCCCGACTTCTTCGGCGTCTACGACGACATGAAGGTGATCGAGTACCTGGAGTTCTTCGCCGCGGCATATCGGATCAGCGGTCCCAAGCGGCGGCAGGTCTGCGACGAGAAGCTGCAGCTCGTCGATCTCGACTTCAAGCGCGACGCCTATGCCAACACGCTCAGCCGCGGGCAGACACAGCGGCTGGGGCTGGCCCGTGTGCTGCTCCATGAGCCGCAGGTGCTGCTGCTGGACGAGCCGCTGTCGGGCCTGGATCCGCGGGCGCGGATCGAGATGCGGGCGGTGCTGCGGCGATTGGGCCAGCAGGGGAAGACGATCATGGTGTCGAGCCACATCCTGCCGGAGCTGGCCGACATGTGCAACAAGGTCGGGATCATCGATCGCGGCGTGATGACGGTCAACGCCACCGTGGCCGACGTGATGCGGCAAGTCCGCGAGCGGATCGTGCTGCAGATCGTCGTCACCGGCGACCAGGCCGCCGCGGCGAAGCTGCTGGAGCAGCACGAGCTGGTGCAGTCGGTCGCGATCAACAAGGAGATGCTTGCGGTCACGCTGAAGTCCAGCATCACCGATTATTGCGACCTCTCCAGCTTGCTCGTCGGCGCCGGGCACAAGCTGAAACTGTTCCGCGAAGAAGAAGTCAATCTCGAATCCGCCTTCATGGCCCTGACCAAGGGGCTGGGGCAGCGAGTCTGATCCAGGAGGCCATTTCATGATCGCGTGCGCTCGCTGGGCAATCGCCGCACTGATTGCTGTGTCTCCGTGCCTGGTTCAGGCCGCCGATCCGCCGCGGCCGAACATCGTCCTGCTGTTTGCCGACGATCTGGGCTACGGCGACCTCGGCTGCTATGGTGCACAGGGTATTGCAACGCCGAACCTCGACCGCCTGGCGGCGCAGGGCACGCGCTTCACCAGCTTCTACGTCGCTCAGCCCGTTTGTACGGCGTCGCGGGCGGCCCTGATGAGCGGCTGCTACTCCAACCGGATCAGCCTGTTCGGGGCGCTCAACCACGAGTCGAACGTGGGGATCGCCGCGGACGAACGGCTGCTGCCGGAGATGCTCAAGGACGCGGGCTATGCCACGGCGATTTTTGGCAAGTGGCACCTGGGCCACCGCGAGGCATTCTCGCCGCTGAAGCACGGCTTCGACGAGTTTCTCGGTCTGCCTTATTCGAACGACAACGGCCCGCTCCATCCGGTCGTCCGGACAATTCCGGGCTTGCCGCTCATCGAAGGCGACAAGGTGGCCGAGACCGACCCCGACCAGTCGCAGTTCACCCGCCGCTTCACCGATCGGGCGATCGCGTTCATTGAAAAGAACAAAGACCGGCCGTTCTTCCTGTATGTGCCGCACGTGATGCCGCACGTGCCGATCTTCGCTTCGGCGGAATTTCGCGGCAAATCGAGTGCGGGTCTGTATGGCGACGTGGTCCAGGAGCTCGACGCCGGCGTCGGCGACGTGCTGGCAGCGCTCGACCGGCTGAAGCTGAGTGAGAAAACGCTGGTCATCTTCTGCTCCGACAACGGGCCGTTTCTCTCGTACGGCAACCACGCCGGTTCGGCCGGTCGCTTGCGGGAAGGCAAGCTGACGACATTTGAAGGCGGCGTGCGTGTGCCCTGCCTTATGCGCTGGCCCGGCAAGATTCCCGCGGGCCGTGTTTCGCCGGACCTGCTCAGCACTCTCGACCTCTTGCCGACGTTCGCCGGCCTGGCCGGCGGCAAGATCTCGACGAACAAGATCGACGGCGAAGACCGCTGGCAGCTGATCGCCGGATTGCCGGACGCCAGGCCGCGCGAGACGTTTTGTTACTACGCGGGCGACGAGTTGCAGGCCGTCCGCAGCGGCCGCTGGAAGTTGCACCTGCCGCACGAATATCTCTCGCCGGCACAGCCGCCCGGCAAGAACGGCAAGCCTGCCAATTTCGAAAATCTGAAGCCCGAATCGATGGCCATGTCGGGCCTCCGCGGCATCGCCAGCCGCCACGGGTATGTCGTCAAGCAGATCGGCCTGACGCTGTACGACCTGGAAACCGACATCGGCGAAACAACCGACGTCGCCGCCCAGCATCCCGAAATCGTCGCCCGGCTGCAAAAGCTCGCCGAATCGGCCCGCGCCGACCTTGGCGATTCGCTGACGAAGCGGAAGGGCGCGGGCGTCCGCCCTTGCGGGACGGTAAGCCCGCCGCGCTAAGTCGAACCGCGGGCAGATTGGGTAGCCGAATTCGCCAGAACTCGGTGGCTTGCAGGAAATCCAAACTCTGGGAATTCGAATTCGATCCAACTGGCGTGGCTGGTAGCCGCCGTGTCAGGGGACAGCAAGGGTGCCCCTCTTTTGGAAAAGGCCGAAACTGCCACTAATTGCAAGGGAAAACTGAATTCCCAGTCGGCAGATGTCGGAAAGCCGCGCGCCGCCCGCATTTTTTGCAAGATCATTCCAAACACTTGCCGCACCTCGGTTTGCGCTCGTCGGGAGCGGCAGTTTTCCGCCTTCTCGCCCGGCATCCAACGGAAGCGAGTGTATAATCATGTCCACATTGTGTTTTCCGCTCTGAACATAAATCGCTGCACGAGCAGCGCGCTGGTCCGCGGTATTCAGAATGCAGATTGCAGGACTCAGATGAGCCACTCCGTTTTGCAATTCCGCACTCGGAATTCTTCACCACCCGCCTGTTGTTTCGCACATGCGGTGAACAATGCGTTTGCATTGCCGCCGTTCGGCGCGCGGCCAAGCGACCCCGCCGATCCGCCGACCGCGGGTCTCACCCGCACAGCGAATTGTTCGCCGCGCGATTTTTGCCGCAAGTGGCTGCGGCAAATAGACTTGCCGCCAAAGCGGGAGCATTGTTCGCCAGATCCCTGCGTATCGGGCTCAAATGGCGATTTAATCGGGACTCAAAATGCGAAAAAGCCTGCGAATACGGCCAATCAGGTCCGAATAATTCGCCACAGAGCCTCGCAACGCGGCGAACAATGTCGGCCGCCTGGCAACTGGCCGCGGGCTTTGTCAATTTTCTCCAGGCAATCCGAACTCTGGCGAGTTCGGCTACGACCCAACTGATTACGCGGGTCCATTTAGGCCAAGAGATCGCGGATGACTTGCCCGCCCTGGTCGGTCAATCGCACGCTGAGGCCTTTGTAGTTGACGGCCAGGCGGCGGTGGTCGAAGCCGAACTGGTGCAGGATCGTGGCGTGCAGGTCGTTGACGTGGACAGGGTTCTCGGCCACCGACCAGCCGATCTCGTCGGTCTTGCCGTAAACGGTGCCGCCTTTGAAGCCGCCGCCGGCGAGCCATAGGCTGTAGGCAAACGGGTGATGGTCGCGGCCGACCTTCTCGGGCATCTTGCCGCCGCGGTTCTCGGCCAGCGGCGTGCGGCCGAATTCGCTGGAGAAGACGAGCAGCGTACTGTCGAGAAGCCCCCGCTGCTTGAGGTCCTGGACGAGCGCGGCCATCGGCTGATCGGCCATCCGCGCGGCGTAGCCCAGCTCCTCGTCGAGATTGCTGTGATGATCCCACGAGGCGTGGACCAGCGTGACGAACCGCACGCCCCGCTCGACCAGGCGACGGGCCAGGAGGCAGTTGCGGGCGAACTGTTTGAAGACGTCCTTTCCGCCGCTGCGTCCGCCGCCGCCCAGGTCGGTCGGCTCGGGCCGGTCGCAGCCGTACATGTCGAGCGTGGCCTGCGTCTCCTGCGAGAGGTCGGTCAGCTCCGGCGCGGCGGACTGCATGCGGAACGCCAGCTCGTAGGCGGCGATGCGGCTGGCGATTTCCGGATCGTGCAGGGCTTCCAGCCGTTGGCGATTGAGGGCCGAGATCGCGCCCAGGCTCTGGGCCTGCAACTCGCTGCTCACGCCCGGCGGATTGGCCAGGTTGAGCACCGGATCGCCCTGATCGCGAAAGAGCACGCCCTGGTAAGTGCTGGGCAGAAAGCCGCTGGTCCAGTTCGAGACTCCGCCGCTGCCGCCGCGGCCGGCGGTGAGCACCACATAGCCCGGCAGATTCTCCGACTCGCTGCCGAGGCCGTAGTTCAGCCAGGCGCCCATGCTCGGCCGCCCGAACCGCGGCACGCCGCTCATCAGCATGAGCTGGGCCGGATGGTGGTTGAACGAGTCGGTGTGCATGCCGCGGATCAGGCAGATGTCGTCGGCGCAGGAGCCAATCCGCGGCAGGAAGTCGGCCAGCTCCATCCCGCACTCTCCGTGCGGCGTGAAGGTCCGCTTGCTGCCCCACAGCACCGCCGTCTCTTTCTTGATGAATGCGAACCGCACGTTCTTCGTCATCGACTCCGGCAGCGGCTTGCCGTGCAGCTCGCGCAGCTTCGGCTTCGGATCGAACAGGTCGATGTGGCTCGGCGCACCTTCCGGCAGAAAGAAGATGCAGCTCTTGGCCTTCGGCGCGAAGTGCGGGGCCTTGGGCGCCAATAGGTTGGCACTGGAGGAACCGCCCTCCGCTCCGAGCAAGCCGTCCTGCCGCAGCAGCGACGCCAACGCCAGCACGCCCAGGCCGGAGGCGCTGGACGTGAAAAACTGTCGGCGGGCGTGGTCAAATTGGCAATTCATTGGAGGAACCGCGGATAACTCGGATGGCGCGGATGAGAGCAGAGTTGGTGACTAGAAGCCGTTTTCGTTGCCAGGGTCGGAGGTAAGGTAATGTGCGAGAAATTCGGACATTTATTTATTATCCGCGCCATCCGCGTTATCCGCGGTTCCAATTTCCGCGTTCCATCTTCTCCGGGCGAGGTCGAATTGGCAATTCATCGGAGGAACCGCGGATAACTCGGATGGCGCGGATAAGGGCAGGGTTGGTGAAATCACTCGTACTGTTCGACCATAGCCTCTTGCACCACACGTTTCCATTTCAGCTTGGAGTATTTGAAATTGAGCAGGATCGCGAGCTGAAGCTTCGTGATATTGAGATAGCCGAGCATCTGTGCCAGATGCGAATCGCAAAACTCCGTTACCACCTTTGGATCGACAATGACCAGCTCATCGACGATCAGATCGGGCACCAGGGTGCCAACCAGCCGTTCTTTGTAGTACACCTCAAACGGTCGCTGCGATTCGACGCGATGTCCGCGCGCGAGCAATTCAATCACCAAAGCTCGCTCATAGAGCTTTTCATCCAATCCCGGCCGCAGTTCGTTCAAGACAGTCATCGCCGCGCCAATAATCGACCGGCTAAGTTCCTGATGGAGCAACATCGCATCTCTTCCACAAATTCGTCATCTCTCTTATCCGCGCCATCCGAGTTATCCGCGGTTAAATCCCCGCGGTCCTATCACTCTCGCGAAATGAATTCGTCCAGGTTGATCAGGGCCCGCGCGACGCTGACCCAGGCAGCGATCTCGGTAATGTCGTCGGAGCTGGGAATCGGCGGCGAGCCGACGAGTTGCCGGGCCGCCGCTTCGTCCCGTGCGGCAAGCTGCCGGCTGGCTGCATGCAGATCGATCACGCTGGCCAACTCCGCCGACGTCGGCCGCCGGGAGAGGCAGAGCAGAAAGGCCCGCTCGGCTCGCAGCCGCGTGGTTTCGCGCTCGTCGCTTTCGGCGGGGACTTCGGCCACGACGCGGCGGCCGAGCGCCTGCGCGGCTTCGAAGAACGCGGGATCGTTCCACAAGGTCAACGCCTGCAGCGGCGTGTTGCTCGTCTGCCGGCCGGCGGTGCACTCGTTGCTGTCGGGCGAGTCGAACGTTATCAGCATCGGGTAGGGGCTGGTCCGTTGGAAAAACGTGTACAGCCCGCGGCGATAACGGTCGGCTCCTTTGCTCTCGACCCACTTGGCGCTGTTGGCGTAGGTCAGGCCGGCATACTCCGCCGGCTGCGGCGGCCGCACGCTAGGCCCGCCGATCTGGTGGGTCATCAGCCCGCTGGCGGCCAAAGCCAGATCGCGGATCAGTTCCGACTCGACCCGCCGCCGCACCTGCCGCGCGACGAGCACGTTTTCCGGATCGCGCCGCGTTAAATCGCCGCGCGGGGCCGACGACTGCTGATAGGTCGCCGACTGCACGATCCGCCGGATCAGCGCCTTCTGGCTCCAGCCGGCGGCGGCCAACTCGCTGGCCAGCCAGTCGAGCAGCTCCGGGTGCGAAGGCTTCTCGCCCTGTTTGCCGAAGTCGTCGAGCGTCGGCACGATCCCGCGGCCCAGCAGCTGATGCCAGACTCGGTTGGCCGCCACGCGGGCCGTCAGCGGCTGAGCCGGATCGAACAGCCAGCGGGCCAGGTCCAGGCGACTGGCCCTGTTTTCAGTTGCCAGCGGCGGCAACACAGCGGGCGTGCCTGCGGGCACCGCGTCGCCGGGGCTGAGGAAGTCGCCCCTTAGCAGCAGGTGCGTTTCCCGCGGCTGCTGCAGCTCGCTGACCGACTGGGCCCGCGCTTCGTCTGGCAGCTGCGGCGGTTTGGCCTTGTGGTCGGTAACGGCCTTCTCCAGCTTGACGAGCTGTTTGTCGAGCGAGCGATAGTGATCGGCAATTTGCTGCGACTCGGCCGTGGACCGCTCGGCCGACGGCTTGCTCAGAGCTGCGGCGACGCCGGCGGGAATCTTCTGCTCTGCTAATTGTTCGGGAGACTTGCCGGCCAGGGTGGATTCCCATTCGGTCTGGGCGGCGGGCAGCTTCTCCGCCACATAGTTCGTCACGGCCGCTTCCAGCGCCTGCTGCTTCTGCTTGTGAGCATCGCGGGCCTTCTCGAGCGCGGCAGCCTGCTCGGGAGTTGGCGTTTCCAAGTCCTTCTCGTCAAAACTGTTGAAAAACGCGAAGAGCGAGTAATACTCGCGCTGCGAGAGCGGATCGTACTTGTGCGAGTGGCACTGAGCGCAGCCGACCGTCAGCCCCAGCCAGATCGCTCCGAGCGTGTTGGTGCGATCGACCGTCTTCTTGACGCGGTCCTCCTCGGGATCGGTGCCCCCTTCGGTGTTGTGCAGCGTGTTGCGGTGCAGGCCGACCGCCAGCAATTGCTCCTGCGACGCCTCCGGCAGCAAGTCGCCGGCGAGTTGCTCGATGGAGAACCGGTCGTAAGGCAGGTCCGCGTTGACCGCGGCGATCACCCAGTCGCGATAGCGGAA